>DASYQW010000066.1 GCA_036005065.1 Candidatus Methylomirabilota bacterium
CGGGGAGCGCCCGGGACGCGGCCGGGTTCGTCGGCGCGGTCACCGCGTGGCCCATCTCCCGCGGAGTGTCGCGACTCGGCGCCGGCATCATCTGGGCCGGCGTGACGGTACTCGGGATGCTGATCTTCACCGGCACGCCGCTGTCGGCAGCGTGGGCCAGGGTCCGCGAGCTGTCGGCTGCGGCCGGCGTTGACGAAGAGGCCGAGCCGGGGCGGGCCGCGCGAACCAAGCGCGATCGCCGGGGCCGCACTGAGGAGGATGTCCCGGTCGTGGTAGACCTCCGCGACCACGAGGCCGAGCCGGAGCCCTCGTCTCCGCCGTCCGGAACGGAATCCGACACTACCTTCGTCCCCACCCCGGCCCCGAAGGGCGGGGCCTACAAGCTGCCGCCGATCGGCCTGCTCCGCACGGCCCCCCCGTCGGCCGGCTCCACCCGGGACGAGGAGCAGACCACCGCGGCCCTGGAGCGAACATTCCGCACGTTCGGCGTGGCGGCTCGCGTGCCGAAGGCCCACCGCGGCCCGACCGTCACCCTTTATGAGGTCGAGGTGGAGGCCGGCACCAAGGTGAACAAGGTGCTGTCCCTGGCCGACGACATCGCCTATGCGCTCGCCACGCCCGACGTCCGGATCATCGCGCCGATCCCCGGGAAGTCCGCCATCGGCGTGGAGGTGCCGAACAAGGTCCGCGACTTCGTGATGCTCGGCGACGTCCTTCGGGCCCCGGCGGCCAAGGACGACCGGCACCCGCTGGCGGTGGCGCTGGGCAAGGACGTCCACGGCCGGGCTCAGATGGTGAACCTGACGAAGATGCCGCACCTGCTGATCGCTGGGGCCACCGGCGCGGGGAAGTCCTCCCTCATCAACTGCTTCATCACGTCGATCCTGATGCGAACCACACCCGAACAGGTGAAGCTGGTGCTCGTCGATCCCAAGCGGGTCGAGCTGGCGCACTTCGCCGACCTGCCGCATCTCCTGTCGCCGGTCATCGTGCATCCGAAGCGAGCCGCCGAGGCCCTGGGGTGGGTCGTCCGGGAGATGGAGCAGCGGTACGAGGCCCTGGCCATGGTGGGCGTCCGCGACGTCGACGGATACCGCGAGGGCCTCGCATCGGGCACGCTCCGGATCCCGGCCGGCCAGGAGGAGAAGTTCACTGACCTCCCGTACATCGTGGTCGTGATCGACGAGCTGGCCGACTTGATGCTGGTGTCACCGCGCGACGTGGAGGACACGATCGTCCGCATCGCCCAGATGGCAAGGGCCGTCGGCATCCACCTGGTCGTGGCCACGCAACGGCCGTCGGTCGATGTCGTCACCGGCTTGATCAAGGCGAACATCCCTTCCCGGATCGCGCTGATGACATCGTCACAGGCGGATTCGCGGGTCATCCTCGACATGAACGGTGCGGAGAAGCTCGTCGGGCACGGCGACATGTTGTACGCACCGTCCAACGCGTCGAAGCCGACGCGCCTTCAGGCCGCGTGGGTCACCGAGAAGGAGGTCCATTCGGTGTGCGAATGGATCCGAGCCCAGCGCGAACCCGAGTACGCAGCCAGCGTCGAGGGCCTGGGGCGCCCACCGATGGAAGGCGAGGACGACCTCGGTGCCGGCGACGAGCTCCTGGAACAAGCCGCTGAGCTCGTGATCCGGTCGCAGCTTGGCTCGACGTCCATGCTTCAGCGAAAGCTCAAGGTGGGGTTCGCTCGAGCCGGCCGGCTGATGGACCTGATGGAGGAGCGGGGGATCGTTGGCCCCTCCCAGGGCTCGCGGGCTCGCGACGTCCTGGTCACGCTGGAGGAGTGGGAGGAGTCCCGCTCGGCCCGCACGACCTGAGCTCGAGGTTCGATGGCCGCACCATTCGCGCAGCTCGACTTCCTGTATTGCCCGAGCGACGACGTCGCCGCCGAAGCCTCGTACTTCACCGACGTCCTGGGTGGCGAGCTGGTCTTCGCCATCGAGTCCGGGGGGACCAGGGTCGCGGCGGTCCGGCTGACCGGCGGCCCGCCGCTCCTCCTGCTAGCGGATCACGTCGAGGGCGATCGGCCGATCCTCGTCTATCGGGTGGACGACCTTGCGGCTTCGCTGGCCGAGCTCCAGTCCAGGGGATGGCAGCGGGCGGGCACGTTCGAGATCCCCCATGGACCCTGCTGTTCCTTCCGGACGGCCGGAGGGCAACGGATAGCCCTGTACCAGCTCACCCGACCCGAGGTCGCGGCCCACTTCGAGGGCCGCCGGGACTTCTGAACCGGGCGCCATCTCGTCGCCTTGTCAGCCCCGGCGCTCCGTGGGGCCACTGCCTATACTCCCACGCCACAAGCCGGATCCAGGAGGAAGCGTGCAGCGATCGACGATCGGCGTGGGCCCGGCGCTCCGAAGGGCCCGCGCGGCCCGCGGCGTCACCCTCGACGAGGCCAGCCGCGACACGAGGATCCGCCGCGAGTTCCTGGTAGCCCTAGAGGAAGAGGCCTTCGATCGCCTCCTGGGCGACGTGTACGTTCGGGGTTCGATCCGGTCGTACGCCACGTACCTCGGCCTCCCCTCGGACCAGATGGTGCACGCGTACGCGCGGTTCGCCGCGGCGCCGGCGGAGGCGCCGGCGCCGACGGGGCCACCTGCAGCGGAGAACCCCATCGGCGCACCCCGCCGTCGCGACAGCCACCTGCTGTTCGTCATGATCGCGGCGACGTTGCTGATCCTGGCGGCGTCGTTCGGGATCATCTCCACGAGGGCCTCCGCACCGCCCCCGGCCGACCTGTCCTCCGACACGGCGGGCCTGGCAGGACTGGGCCCCGGGATCGTGGCGTTGGTGGCCGCGGAGCAACCGGTCGACGTCACCGTGACGATCGACGCCGCGCCGCCGCAGACGTTCTCGTTGGAGCCCGGCGAGAGCCGCTCCTTCGAGGCCGACCTATCGCTCACGATCCGGCTGGACCACGGCGCCAGCGCCCATGTGACGGTGAACGGCGACGACAAGGGTTTCCCCGGAAGGCGCAACCGTCCCTGGCGCGAGACCTACAGCTATGGGGACGTTGGCCCCACGCCGTCACCGGCGGCGTGAGCGCGGGCCAGCCGAGGCACGCGAGAGGCCGGTGAGGGCCGAGGTCGTGGGGGTGGGCACCGAACTCCTGCTCGGACAGATCCCCAACACGAACGCCCAGTGGATCTCCGAGCGCCTGGCGGAGATCGGGGTCGACGTCCTGTACCACCAGGTGGTGGGGGACAACCCGGAACGGATCGCTGAGGCGCTTCGGCATGCGCTCTCCCATGCCGACGTGGTGATCGTGACCGGCGGCCTGGGACCAACGCAGGACGACATCACGCGCCAGGCCGTGGCTGGGGTGGCTGGAGCCCGGATGGTCCGCCGTCCCGAGCTCGAGGACATGATCCGGGCGAAGTTCGCCCGGGCGGGACGGACCATGAGCGAGTCGAACCTCGTCCAGGCGGAGGTGCCCGAGGGCGCGCGCGTGATCACCCCCGATCGAGGAACGGCGCCGGGGCTCGCGGTCGAGATCGAGCGCACGCGCCTGTACGCGCTCCCGGGTGTCCCCGCGGAGATGCGGGAGATGATGGAGGGGACCGTGCTGCGGGAGCTGTCATCGCTGGCGGGGCCGGCCTCGATCGCGTCACGGGTCGTCCGGTGCGTCGGGATCCCGGAGTCGCGCGTCGCCGAGCTCACCGATGACCTGTTCCGGGCCTCCGCCAATCCCACCGTCGCCTACCTGGCCGGCGGCGGAGAGGTGAAGGTCCGGCTGACGGCGAAAGCGAGAAGTCACGGGGACGCCGAGGCGCTGCTCGAACCACTGGTCGAGGAGGTCGCTCGGCGGCTCGGGGACCACGCGTTCACGACGACGGACGAGGAGTTGGAAGAGACCGTGGGCCGGTTGCTGCGCGACGGGGGGAAGACCCTCGCCTGCGCCGAGTCGCTGACGGGCGGTGAGCTCGGTGCCAGGATCACGTCGGTGCCGGGGGCCTCCGACTACTTCCTCGGTTCCGCAGTGTGCTACTCGCCCCGGGCGAAGCGGGAGATCCTCGGCGTCTCCCAGGAGACGATCGACGGGCCGGGTTTGGTCAGTGCGGAGTGCGCCCGCGAGATGGCTGCGGGAGCACGCCGGCTGTTCGGCGCCGACGTCGCCCTGGCGCTCACCGGCGCGGCCGGACCGCAGCCCCACGCCGGTGCGGAGCCCGGCCAGATCTGGGCGGCGCTGGAGGCCGAGGGCGTGTCGCACCAGCGTGGCCTGCGCTCGCCGGGCGATCGCGACCTCGTGCGGCGGTGGGCGGAGCAGGCCGGGCTGGACTTGGTGCGCCGCCACCTCCAGGGCGCGCCCTTGCCCAACGGGCCTCGCCCGCCGTGATGGCGCGGGACCGAGCGTCGCGACCAGAGGCCAAGGCCCTGCGGCTGTTCGTGGCGGTGGACGTGCCCGAGCAGGTCCGTGACCGGATGCAGGAGGCGATCGGGCCCTGGCGCGAGCGCCTCCCCCGGGCGAGGTGGGTGCCGAAGCAGAACCAGCACGTGACCCTGAAGTTCCTCGGCCGGACGTGGCCCCGGCTCGTGGGGTGGGTCACGGAGACCGTCGAGACAGTCGCTCGCCAGAGCGAGCCGTTCGAGACCCGCGTCACCGGGCTCGGCGTGTTCCCCTCGACGCGCCGAGCCCGGGTGCTGTGGGCGGGCCTGGACGATCCGGGTGGTCGCCTGGCCTCACTGGCTGCCGACCTCGAGGCGACGCTGGCCAAGGAGTTCACGCCGGAGAAGCGGGGCTTTACCGCTCACCTCACGGTGGCCAGGTTCGATCCGCCGGTCCCGTTCGACGGGGAGGAGATCATGGCAGCGGACGTCGCCTCGGAGCCGTTCGCCGTCGACCGGCTGGTCGTGTACCGGAGCCACCTCCGACGTCCCGCGCCGATCTACGAGGCCGTCGGGGAGTTCGCATTCGGATCCCGAGGTGATTGACCTCGAACATACGTTCGGGTAGGGTCCCGGGTTGCGGGTTCCGATTGACAATCCGGGGTTGCAGGTTCCGAATGACAGAGGTGTAATCCGTGTCAGACCCACACGCTACCGTGCGCCCTCACATCGGGGAAGAGCTCACCGGAGCCGTGCGCCGGTGGGCGAGGGGTCAGAAGGAGGCTTCGCGGATGGATCGGGACAAGATGCTCGACATGGCGCTCACGCAGATCGAGAAGCAGTACGGCAAGGGGGCGGTGATGCGGCTGGGGGAGCATCCCGCCGGCCAGGGAATCTCGGTCATCCCCACCGGCTCCATCGCCCTCGACATGGCCCTCTGCGTGGGCGGCATCCCCCGGGGGCGCATCGTGGAGGTCTTCGGCCCTGAAGGGTCGGGCAAGACCACCGTGTGCCTCCACATCATCGCCGAGGCCCAGAGGATGGGCGGTATCGCGGCCTTTGTCGACGCCGAGCACGCGCTCGATCCCACCTACGCTCACAAACTCGGCGTGAACATCGACGAGCTCCTGGTGTCGCAGCCGGACTCAGGCGAGCAGGCGTTGGAGATCGCCGACCTCCTGGTGCGCTCCGGGGCCATGGATCTCGTGGTCATCGACTCGGTTGCCGCGCTCGTGCCCCGGGCCGAGATCGAAGGCGAGATGGGCGATTCCCACGTCGGCCTGCAGGCCCGGCTCATGTCGCAGGCCATGCGGAAGCTGGCCGGCTCCCTGTCGCGGTTCGAGACCACCGCCATCTTCATCAACCAGCTCCGGGAGAAGATCGGCGTGATGTTCGGCAATCCCGAGACCACGCCGGGCGGTCGCGCGCTCAAGTTCTACTCGTCGATCCGCCTCGACGTCCGCAAGATCGAGAACCTGAAGGACGGCACCGAGGTGGTGGGGTCCCGCACCAGGGTGAAGGTGGTGAAGAACAAGGTCGCCCCGCCGTTCAGGCAGTGCGAG
>DASYQW010000067.1 GCA_036005065.1 Candidatus Methylomirabilota bacterium
GGGGCCGTGCGCGACTTCGAGCCGATCCTCCTCGGCCGGGACCCCCGGCCGGTCGAGATGCTCTACTGGGACCTCTACCGGATGGGCCGCCAGAGCCCGGGCGGGATCGCGGCCAAGGCCATCGCCGGCATCGAGCTGGCGTTGTGGGACATCAAGGCCAAGGCGCTCGGCGTGCCCGTCTACGAGCTGTTCGGGGGCCCGCTGCGCGAGCAGCAGCCGGTCTACTGGTCCCACTGCGGGACCTCCCGGGCCCGGCACGCGGCGGTCATCGGGGTGCCGCCCCTCCGGACGCTCGACGACCTGGCGCGCCTCGGCGAAGAAGTCGTGCGGCGCGGCTACCGGGCGCTCAAGACCAACATCGTGTTCCCCGGCGAGCCGGCGCGCACCTACTTCCCCGGCTTCGGCGGTCCCCCCGGCACCACCGACCAGACCGTCACGCCCGACCTCCTCCATCACCTCGAGGCCCAGATCGGCACCTTCCGCCGCGCGGTCGGCCCGGACGTCGGCATCGCGCTGGACCTCAATTTCAACTTCAAGCCCGAGGCGGCCCACCGCATCTGCCGAACGCTCGAGCCCTTCGATCTGATGTGGATCGAGCTCGACATGTACGACGAGCGGGCGCTCCGGGAGGTGAAGGACGCCACCTCCATCCCGGTCTGCTCGGGCGAGAACCTGTTCGGGCTCCGCGGCTATCGCCCCTATTTCGAGGCTCGGGCCCTGGACGTGGTGATGGTGGACGTGCCCTGGAACGGCTTTGCCCAGTCCCGGAAGATCGCCGACCTGGCCGAGAGCTACGAGCTCAACATCGCCCCCCACAACTACTACAGCCATCTCTCGACCCTCCACTCCGCGCACCTCTGCGCCAGCATCCCCAACGTGCGGATCATGGAGATCGACGTCGACGACGTGCCGTGGAAGGACGCGCTGGTCGACGTCCCGCCCGTCGTCCGGGACGGCCAGCTCGTGATCCCGACCCGGCCAGGCTGGGGGGCCGACCTCGACGAGGCCGTCGCCCGCCAGCACGTCTGGGAGCCGGGGCGCCTCCCCGGCTACTCCGACCCCGCGATGTACCGGCGGTGAGCGGGATCCGGACCGGCCTCTGCGTGGCGCCACTCGCTACGCGACAGAGGCATCCACGCATGATCGGGCGCATCATCGCTCTGGCGCTCGCCTGCGTGCTCGCGCCTCTCTCCGCCCGCGCCGACACCCTGGATCCGGCGACTGTCCGCACCATCGACGCCGTGGCGGACGACGCCATGAGGCAACGGCACATCCCCTCGGTCGTGATCATGGTCGCCCGCCACGGGCAGACGGTCTTTGCCAGAGCCTATGGCACGCGGAACATCCACGATGACGTGCCCGCGACAGTGGATACCGTCTACCAGTACGGATCGCTGACGAAGCAGTTTACCGCCATGGGCATCTTCTTGCTCGCGCAAGACGGCAAGGTCTCCCTCGACCACCCGATCGCGAAGTATCTTCCCGAGTTTGCTCGCAAGGGCAAGATCACGATACGCCATCTGCTCGTGCACACCTCGGGGCTGGCCAACTGTACGGAGCCCGATGACTATCCGTTCGCGATCGCACCGCGTCTCGATCTGACCACCCGCTGGTGCATCGACTATGGCGTGCGTCGCCCGCCCGACTTCCCGGTCGGCACGAAAGCCTCGTACAGCAACGTCGGCCACGTCATCCTCGCGCGCATCATCGAAAAGGTCGGCGGGACGAGCTTCGATACGTTCTTGCGGACGCGGATCTTGACACCAGCCCGCATGAGCGAGGCGGCACCATTCGATTACGCGTCCATCGTCCCGAAGATGGCCGCCGGCTATACCTGGTACGAGAATCGTCTTCAGAGAGCGCCGTTCTGGAATCTGCGCACCGTCGACGGCGCCGGCTATCTCATCGGGACGGCGTCCGATCTGCTCGCGTGGGACCAGGCCCTCCTCCGTGGCACGCTCCTCTCGCCCAAGTGGCAGAAGGAGTACTTCGCGATCGGCCATCTCGCCAACGGCACCCCGGCCGGCGTGGGCGTGGAGAATCCCACCGGAGGGTCGGCCGCGCACTACGTGTACGGCGGCGTCGCCCTGATGCGACAGGGCGGCGTGACGATATACGGCGCCAATGGCGGAACGTTCGGATTCCTGAGCTTCAACGCGATCGTGCCCGAACGGGATCTCGCCGTCGTCACCCTGACGAATCTGGGCGCCATCGACAACTCGAAACTGACCAAGCCCATCCTGGACGCGCTCTTGAAGTAGGGTGCGGGAAGCGGCGTCCCGGCCATCCGGGCCGTCCGGGCGACGCGCGGCCGTTTCTCGGCCGTCGCCCCTCATACTACTCCCACCTCTCGACCCTCCAGTCCGCACACCTCTGCGCCAGCATCCCCAAGGTGCGGATCATGGAGATCGATGTCGACGACGTGCCGTGGAAGGACGCACTGGTCGACGTCCCGCCCGTCGTCCGGGATGGCCAGTTCGTGATCCCGACCCGGCCGGGCTGGGTAGCCGACCTCGGCGAGGCCGTCGCCCGCCAGCACGTCTGGGGGCCCGGGCGCCTCCCAGGCTACTCCGACCCGACGATGTATCGCCGGTAGGGGCGGGCCGCGCGGTCGAGCCGAGTCTGGCTTACCTCCCCGCGACGCTGCCACCACACCCCGACCGATCTCCGGTCGCCCTCCGGCACACCGACCGGCCTCGTTCCGCACGCCAAGCGCCGCGGCCCGGTGCTCTACCCTCGAGTGAGCGGCCAGGGCGCAGGGCCGGCGCGCCCACACACGGACAGTGCTCGCTGCGAATCGGGCGCGTGGACGGCCTCGCCTCGCGGGAGGCGCCGGCGGGCCGCGAGCACCGTGACGCGGTCCCGGTCATAGCTGACGAGTCCTCCCAGGACGGCTGGCATCCTCGTGGCGGCGCGGACCACGCCGGGCCGGCGGGGGATCGGTCGGGACGCCGACGGGACTCCTGAGTCCGGCCGCGGGCGATAGCATGAGCCGACGACCAGATGTTCCGCTCTTGATCTCCGTGTATCCCTTCGATGACACCCCGGTAGGAAGCGAACCCTCGTGGCGAAATGCCGGAGGTGCTGAGTGCTCGCGGGCATGGCTCGTGCTACGCGATCGGGCGAGACGGGCGTCTTGCCCAGCGTGGGCGGATACAGTATCGTAAGGCACCATCGCAAGAGGGAACGCCGACATGATCACTCTTCAGTCGGGCGCCCCGCTTTCGTACGCCGCAGTCGGAGCCGACGCGGACGGCCCAGTGTTCGTCGTCCGTGAGAGACCCCCCCAGGCCGGTT
>DASYQW010000068.1 GCA_036005065.1 Candidatus Methylomirabilota bacterium
GGGGGGGCATCGGGGGGGTCTTCCGAGACCCCCCCGAGCGGACCTAGCATGCCGGTCCCGGCGGCGAGGGTCCGGGCCGAGCTCCGGCGGCTGAGCGGCCGGAAGGCGGGGCTGCTGGTGCCGGGGGCCTACGACGGCGTCTCGGCGCGACTCGTCGAGCGCGCCGGCTTTCCGGCCGTGTACATGACGGGCTACGGCACCGCGGCCTCACGCCTGGGTCTTCCCGATCTCGGCTTCGCCGGCCTCGCCGAGATGGTCGAGAACGCGCGGCAGATGGCGGCCACCGTCCGGATCCCGCTGATCGCCGACGCCGACACGGGGTACGGAGGCGCGCTGGCGGTCGAGCGGACCATCCGCGCCTACGAGGCGGCGGGGGTCGCCGCGCTCCACATCGAGGATCAGGAGTGGCCCAAGCGTTGTGGCCACCTGGCCGGCAAGGCCGTGATCCCGTGCGAGGAGATGGTCGCCAAGATCACGGCGGCGGTCGAGGCCCGCACCGACCCGAACTTGCTGGTGATCGCGCGGACCGACGCCATCGCGGTGACGGGGTTCGAGGACGCGATCGCCCGGGCCACTGCGTATGCCAAGGCCGGCGCCGACGTGCTCTTCGTCGAGGCGCCGGTGAGCCGCGCCCAGGTCGAGGCCATTCCGCGCCGGCTCAGCGCGCCGTGCCTGTTCAACTACGCGCCGAGCGGCCGGAGCCCTCTCCTGCCGGTGGCCGAGCTCGGGACGCTCGGCTACGCGCTGATCCTCCTGCCCGTGCAGACGCTCTTCGCTGCGACCCGCGCGATGCAGGAGTATTTGCGTGCCCTGCGGGAGCACGGGGAGCCGGCGGCGCTGGATCACCAGCTGATCTCCTTCGCCGATTTCAACGCGCTGATCGGGGTGGCCGACATGCTGGAGCGGGAGCAGCGGCTGATGGGAGGGGCGCCCCCGGGCGGGTGACACGCCGCCCGACCGATCGCGACCGACCGCCTTGACACGGCGGCGCCCTCGTGTGAGCGTGAGCCATCATCCATCGGAGGCATCCATGGCGGCGGACATCGACACCCTGAAGACCCGCGTGGCCGAGGCTGTGGACGCGGTGGCCGACGAGCTCTGGGATCTGGCGCTCCGGATCCACGGGAATCCCGAGCTCGCCTACAAGGAGGAGAAGGCCGCCGCCTGGCTCACCGAGTTTCTCGAGAAGCGCGGCTGCCGCGTCGAGCGCGGCGCGGGACGCGTGCCGACCGCCTTCCGGGCCGAGGTGCCGGGGTCCGGCTCGGGGCCGACGGTGGCGATCCTGGCCGAGTACGACGCGCTTCCCGCCATCGGGCACGCCTGCGGCCACAACATCATCGCCACCGCCGCCGCCGGAGCCGGCGCGGCAGCCGCCACGCTGGCGGGGGTCGCCGGGCTGCCGGTCCCGGGACGGCTCGTCGTGATCGGGACGCCGGCCGAGGAGGGTGGGGCCGGCAAGGTGCGGCTCCTCGAGGCCGGCGTCTTCCGGGACGTCGACGTCGCCATGATGATCCACCCGCTCTGCCGGACGCGCCTGTGGCGGCCGTCGCTCGGCCTCACCAAGGTGAAGGTCGAGTACTTCGGCAAGGCCGCCCACGCCTCCGCCGCCCCCTGGCTGGGCGTGAACGCGCTCAACGCGGTCGTCGGGCTCTTCAACGCCCTCGACGCCATGCGCCAGCAGATCCGGCCGGACGCCCGGATCCACGGAGTCATCACCGTCGGCGGTCAGCAGGCGAACATCATCCCGGAGTACACCGCCGCCGAGTTCTACCTCCGCTCCCTGGACATGGCGTACCTCGGCGAGCTGCGGCGCCGGTTCGAGGCGGCCGCCGAGGGCGCGGCGGTCGCCACCGGCTGCCGGGTGGAGGTCTCCTTCGACCCGATCATCCACGAACCGGTGAAGCCGAACTTCACGGTGCTCGAGCTGTTCGGGAAGAACTTCGAGCGGCTCGGGATGCCCGTGGACCCGGAGGATACGGGCGGCTACGGCTCCACCGACGCCGGCAACGTCAGCCAGGTCCTGCCGACGATCCACCCCTACGTCCGGATCGCGGCCGGGGACGTGCCCAACCACTCGCGGGAATTCACCGAGGCGGCGGCCTCTCCGCTGGCCCGCACCGGGATGGTCGCCGCCGCCAAGGCGCTCGCCATGACGGCCCTGGACCTCCTGGCCAACCCGGCCACCGTCGAGGCAGCCAAGGCCGAGTTCGCCCGCCCGGCCTGAGGGGCAGAGACCGCGGGCGCCCCGGCCGAGCAGGGGGGCTCCAAAG
>DASYQW010000069.1 GCA_036005065.1 Candidatus Methylomirabilota bacterium
TTGACGCCGAGCATCTTCGGCTGGCTGTCCCGTCCGTTCCGCGAACTGCCGACGCCCTTCTTGTGTGCCATCGTGGTGCGCTCCCTGCTGACTCATCGGAAGGGGCCACCACGGCCCCCGTCGAGTCTCGCGGTGTGTCGGAGTAACCCGTCAGCTCCCCCCGGGTGGGCGATGCATCGAGCAGCGCCCCGAGCGGCGGCTGTGCCTCCGCGCCCACCCACCCAACCCGAGAGGAAGGGGCATCGGGAGGGTCTTCCGAGCCCCCCCCGATGAAACTAGCGGCTGGCCTCGATCCGCGTGATCCTGACGGCCGTGTACCGCTGCCGGTGACCCTGCCGACGGGAGTAATTCTTCCGGCGCTTGAACTTGACGATGACGATCTTCCGGGCCCGCCCGGCTTGGATGACTTGGCCGACAACCCGCGCGTCGGCCAGGGACTCGGGCTCGACGACCGGGTCGCCGGCCCCCCGCAGATAGGCGATCTCGCGGAACTCCACGGTGGCGCCCTGCTCGGCCGCGAGCCGCTCCACACGGATGACGTCGCCCTCACGCACCCGGTACTGCTTCCCGCCCGACACGATGACGGCCTCCACGGTCCTGGCCTCCCCTTGGATTCCGCTCGAAGGACGCCCGAGGTGAATGCACCCGAAGAGCGTCTCGATGTCTTCCCGCGTCCCGCTAGAGGCGATGCGCGCCCGGAGCGCCCGAAGCTCTAATTAGAGCACAGGGGCCGCTCGAAGTCAACGCGCGGCCGGCGCGGACCCGCCCCCGTGCTACGATGAGGCCGTGCCCCGCGCCACGGTCCTTCTGCTGGCCGCCGTCGGCGCCGGCGCGCTCGTGGTCCTGGGCGGTCGGGCCGAGCTCCGCGACGGGTTCGGGCACGTCCTCGAGCTGATGTGGGCGGGCGACCTCGCCGGCGTGCGCGACTACCTGCGGGGGTTCGGCGTGTGGGCGCCGCTCGTGTCGGTGGCGCTCATGCAGGTCCAGGCGGTGATCGCGCCGCTCCCCTCGTTTCCCCTCATGTATGCCAACGGCCTCCTCTTCGGCACGATCGGGGGCGGCCTGCTCTCCTGGGCGAGCATTCTGCTCTCGGCGGTCCTCTGCTTCGGGCTGGCGCGCTTCTTCGGCCGGCCCCTGGTCACTCGCGTCATCAGCGCCGCGGCCCTGGGGCGGGCCGATCAGGTCCTCGCCCGCTTCGGACCCTTCGCCCTCTTCGTCGCCCGGCTGATCCCGCTGACCTCGTTCGACCTCTTGAGCTACGCGGCCGGACTCACCCCGATGCGCCTGGGCCCGTTCTGTCTGGCCACGGGCCTCGGGATGGCCCCCGCGATCTTCCTGAGCGCCGCCGCTGGCGAGATCGGCGTCCGGTCACCCTGGGCGTTCCTGGGAGGGATCCTGGCGATCGCCGGGCTGGCCGGGCTGGCGGCGCTCCTGCGCCCGGTGGTCACCCGTCAGCTCGGTCGGACCGGCGCGGTCTCCGGTTCCGCCCGAGCTCTCAGGAGGCGCTCCCGAAGTACTCGGCCAGTCGCTGGCGGAGAAACAGACGCGAGCGATGGACGCGGGATTTCACGGCTGCCAGGGTGATGCCGAGGAGCTCGGCGACCTCGGGGTTCGGCAACTCCTCCATGTCGTGGAGCACGAACGCGGTCCGATAGTCGGCGGGCAGACTGTCGATGGCCTCCAGGAGGCGCCGGCGGGCTTCGGCCTGGAGGGCCGGATCGTCGACCACGTGACTCCAGTCCCGCTCCAGCTCGACGAGGTGGCCGTCGGCGTCGAATGCGGGAAGGAGGGTCTCCCACGACACCTCGTCCTTGCCGCGGCGGCCGCGGAGCTTCTGGTACGCGGCGTTGGCGGTGATGCGATAGATCCAGCTGCCCAAGGCCGACTCTCTCTTGAAGGTGTCGATCTTCCGGACGACTGTCCAGAGGACGTCCTGGCTGACCTCCTCGGCGTCCTCGGGCTTGCCGGTGATGCGGAGGGCGAGCCGATACGTCTTCGGCCCATACCGGGCGACGAGCTGTTCCATCGCCTCCGGTGTCTGGGCGGTCAGCTCGCGGATCAGGCGGTCGTCGGTCCAGGCTTCGGCGGCCGCCGCCGGCCGACGGTTCAGGCTCACGGCGCGAACCTCGGACTCGCAGCGTCATCGGGTCCGGCGATGAGCCCGGGCCGAGGCACGAGCAGTCCGGTCGCGCGCGGCAACAGATCCTCCTTCCGAGGTGGGCAAATGGGTTGGCGTGGCCTTTCCAAATATCACGGCGGCCCGACGCGGTCAAGCGCCGGACCCTTCGCCGTCTTCCCCCCGACCTCTTGCTTGACACGGCCCGGAGGGTCAGGTACTCGTGGGATTGAGGTGTCGGTGAGCGGACGATCACGTGATCCCCGACGAGCCGGCACTGAATGGAGCCGCCGGCCTGCCCGTCCGAACTCATGGAAGGACGTAGCATCATGCGCAGCCGATTGACACGCGCGAGTCTCGCGGCGCTCGTCTTGGGACTCGGCGGCACGCTGGTGGGCTCACTGGTTCCACCCGCCGTCGAGCAGGCGGTGGCCCAGGGCGCGTCGGAGGCGGCGCCGACGCCACCCCCTCCGCCTCAGGTCGAGTCGCCGGGGCCGCCACCGGGGCCCGGGGCGGTCTGGATCTCGGGCCACTGGATCTGGCGCAACGGCCGCTACGAGTGGACGGCAGGACGCTGGGAGGCGGCGCCGGCCGGGTCGTCATTCGTTCCTGGACGCCACCGGAAGACGCCGGAAGGCTGGGTCTGGGAGCCGGGCCGCTGGCGCCGTCCGGGCCAGTAGCCCCGAATTCTTCGGGGGGGTCTCGGAAGACCCCCCCGATGCCCCCCCTCGGTTGCGGCGGCATAGCCGCCGCTCGGAGCGCTGCTCGACGCATCGCCCGCTCGGGGCGAGTTGCCTGGTTACTCCGACACACACCTGGTGCACCGAGGAGTGCTCCGAGCGCGGGCTTCGCCCACGCAGCGTCCCCTCGGGGAGCTCTCGGAGGACGCCGCCGAGGCCCCCTCCGATGTCAAAAGAGCGGGGCGGCGGCGCGTAACGCCGTGTCGACCAGCGGGCGCGGGTAGAGTCCCAGCAGCACCACCGCCAGGGCGCTGGCGACGAGGACCAGCGCGAGCGCCGGCGGCACCACGATTGGCGTCGGGCTCGCCGGCGCCTCGATGTACATCTGCTTGGCGACCATGAGGTAGTAGAAGAGGGCCACCACCGTGAGCACGGCGCCCAGGAGGACGAGCCCGTAGAGTCCGGCCTCGGCCGCCGCCCAGAAGACGTAGAGCTTCGCCCAGAAGCCCACCACGAACGGGATCCCGCCGAGAGACAACAGGAAGAGCAGCATCGCCAGCGCGAGCAGCGGGGAGCGCTGAGCGAGCCCCCGGAACGCGCCGAGCCCGGTCGACCCTTCCGCCTGCGCGACCGCCTCCACCACGAGGAACGCCCCCATGTTCGAGAAGACGTAGGCGACCAGGTAGAAGAGCACCACCGCGACCCCGAAGGGACTCACCGCGGCCACCCCCAGCAGCATGTAGCCGATGTGCGCGATCCCGGAGTAGGCCAGCAGTCGCTTGACGTTGGTCTGGGGCAGGGCCATCAAGTTCCCCGCCACGATCGTGATGGCCCCGAGGGTCGCCACCAGGGGCACCCACACGGCCGCCCGATCCCCGGCCCCCTCCAGGAAGACCCGAAAGATGACGGCGAATCCGGCAGCCTTCGGCGCCACCGAGAGCCAGGCGACGAAGGGCGTGGAGGCGGCCTCGTAGGTGTCGGGCACCCACATGTGGAACGGGAAGGCCGCGATCTTGAACCCCACGCCCGCCAGCACCAGCACGAACCCCAGGATCAGCAGCGGGTCCCGGCTCCGCAACGCTTGCACGATCTCGGGCAACGCCGTGGTGCCGGCGGCGCCATAGAGGAAGGACAGCCCGTAGGCGAGAATCGCGGTGGAGAGGCTCCCCACCAGGAAGAACTTCAGCGCCGCCTCGACCGCCAACTCCTCGCGCTTGACGAAGCCGGCCAGGACGTAGAGGGGGATCGACATCAGCTCGAAGGCGACGAACAGGAGCACGAGGTCGCGGGCCGAGGCCAGGAGCATCATGCCGAGGAGCGAGGCGAGGACGAGGAGGTGGTACTCGGGCGCCCGGCGGTGGAAGACCGGCTGGGGGAGGGCGAGCCCTCCGACGACCCCCAGGAACGTCGCCAGGATGAAGATCTGCTTGAAATAGCGGGCCAGCCCGTCCGCGACGAAGGCGCCGTCGAAGAGCACGCCCCGGCCATCGAGCATGACGCTGAGCACGAAGAGCCCCGCCAGGCCGGCGGCCGTCACCGCGCCGACGTCCCGGCGCCGGACCGGGTCCCACACCAGCCCGAGGATGAACACGACGAGCATCACCCCGGCCAGCGTCAGCTCGGGGATCACGAGCATCACGGGAGCACCCCCAGCCGCTCGAGGAGCCCCATCACGGCCGGGTCCACCGGGGCGATCGCCAGGGCGGGCAGGAGTCCGAAGAGGATGAGGATCGCGGAGAGGAGGACGAGACTCACCCATTCCGGGCCCCGGGCATCCTCGAGATGGGCGTGCTCGGCCTCGACGAGGGGACCCCAGAAGATCCGCTTGGTGACGCGCAGCACGTACACCGCCGTCAGGAAGGTCCCGGCCACCGCGGGGAAGAGCCACCAGCGGGACGCCGACTGCCAGGCGCCGAGGAAGGTCAGGATCTCGGCGACGAACCCCGACAGGCCGGGGAGCCCGAGCGAGGAGAGCGCGCCCAGGGTGAAGGCGGCCGCGATCCCCGGCATGCGCCGCCCGAAGCCGCCCATCTTGCCGATCTCGCGCGTGTGGGCCTTTTCGTAGATGAGGCCCACCAGCGCGAAGAACAGTCCCGTCATGATGCCATGGGCGAACATCTGGAACACCGAGCCGTTGAGGCCGGCCTCGGTCAGGGTCGCCGCGCCCAGCATGACGATCCCCATGTGGGAGACGGAGGAGTACGCCACCACGTACTTGAGGTCGGTCTGAGCCATGGCCGAGAGCGCGCCGTAGACGATGTTGATGGTCGCGATCGTGCCCACCAGCGGCGCCCAGTAGGCCGTCGCCTCGGGGAGGAGTCCCATCGCCACCCGCACGACGCCGTAGGCCCCGAGCTTCATGAGCACGCCCGCATGGAGCATGGACACCGCGGTGGGCGCCGAGGCGTGCCCGTCGGGGGACCACGTGTGAAGCGGCCAGACCCCGGCCAGGGTCCCGAACCCGACGTAGAGCGCGAGGAAGACCCCGCGCTGAACCGCCGGGGTGAACGCCGCCTGCTGGAGCGCGAGCAGCGAGAACGAGCGGCTGCCGGCCGCGAAGTAGAGGACGAAGATCCCGACCAGGATGAAGGCGGACCCGAGCAGGAGGTAGAGGGTCAGCTTCATCGCCGCGTACTCTTTGGTGCCGACCCCGGTCTCCCGGAAGGCCCAGCCGAACACGCCCCGGGGACGGATGTGGCCGGACGAGCCCCAGATCCCGATGAGCAGGTACATGGGGAGGACCGCCAGCTCGTAGAAGAGGAAGAAGACGAACAGGTCGAGGGCCACGAACACCCCGAAGACGCCGGTCACCAGCGTGAGCAGGAGGGCGTAGAATTCCTGGTCCCGCTGGCGCACCGTCCAGGAGGCGAAGACCCCGGCGAAGATGATGAGGCCGGTGAGCAGGATCATGAGGACCGAGATGCCGTCGGCCCCCAGCTCGACGGCGATCCCGAAGGCGGGGACGAGCGGGTAGCGCTCGTAAAACTGGAAGCCGCCCGCCTGCGGCCGGTAGGTCCCGAAGACGTAGAGCGACAGGACCAGCGAGACGCCCGTGGCCGCGAGGGCGATCCCGCGCACCGCGCCCGGGCGCCCGCGGGCCGTGAACATGATGAGGAGCGCTCCGATGAAGGGCGCCAGCGTGATGAGCGAGAGCACCGGCCAGCCGGCGCCGGTCACCGCCAGCTCCCCCACAGGAGCATCAGGAGCAGGAAGCCCGCCGTCACCCCGTAGAGGTAGTCCTGCGCCCGGCCGGTCTGCATCCGCCGCAAACTCGCCCCGGCCCGCAGGGTCCACGCGCTCAGGAGATTCACCACGCCGTCGACGAGATAGCGGTCGATCCACCCGACGCCCCGGGCTCCGGCGAGGAGCACCCCGCGATAGACCCCCGCATAGGCGGCATCGAGCCCGTAGCCTCGTTCGGCGGCGAGGGCGAGGGGCCCGAAGGCCCGGCGCAGGGCGGCCGCCGGCACCGCTTCCCGCTGGTACACCGCCCAGGCTGCCAGGATCCCGGCCCCCGCCAGGGCCACCGAGAGCGGCAGGAGCCAGCGCGGGCCGTGGGGCAGTGTCGCGTCGAGATTCTCGGCGACGAACTGAACCAGCGTGAGCCGCAGGCGGTCTCCGGCCAGGGCGCCGGCCGCGATCGAGCCCACGGCCAGGACCCACAGCGGCCCGAGCATGACCGCGCCGGGATCATGGGGGGGGGCGCCCGGCGCCTCCCGCGGGCCCCAGAAGGTGAGGAACACCGCCCGGAACATGTAGAAGGCCGTCAGGAACACCGTCACGGCGAGCATCACGAACGGGATTCCCAGGCCCCCTTGCCACACGCCCGCCAGCACGGCCTCCTTCGAGAAGAACCCCGACAGCGGCGGGAGCCCGGCCAGGGCCAGGGCGCCGACGACGAACACGGTGGCGGTCTTGGGCATCCGGCGGCCCAGGCGGCCCATCGCGGCGAAGTCGTTCGCGTGGACCGCGTGGATCACGGCGCCGGCGGCCAGGAACAGCAGCGCCTTGAAGAAGCCGTGGGTGATCAGATGGAAGAAGCCGGCCTGGGGCGCGCCGGCGCCGAGGGCCGCCATCATGTACCCGAGCTGAGAGACCGTGGAGTAGGCCAGCACGCGCTTGAGGTCGGTCTGCACGAGGGCCAGCGTGGCGGCCAGCAGCGCCGTGAAGGCGCCCACCCACGCGATCAGCGTGAGCACCTGGGGGGCTCCGAGGAAGAGGGGGTAGGTCCGGGCCACCAGGTACACGCCCGCCGTCACCATGGTCGCCGCGTGGATCAGCGCCGAGACCGGCGTCGGCCCTTCCATCGCGTCGGGCAGCCAGACGTGGAGCGGGAACTGCGCGCTCTTGCCGACCGCCCCCAGATAGACGAGGCCCATGCAGAGCGCGAGGTACGCGGGGTCGATCGCGCCCTGCCCGACCGCGCGGAAGAGCGGGAGGAAGGCGAACATCCCGGTCGCGCCCCACAGGAGCACGATGCCGAGCACGAACCCGAGATCGCCGAGCTTCGTCACCCAGAAGGCCTTCACGGCCGCCGCGGCCGCCGCCGGGCGCGTGTAGTAGAAGCCGATCAGGAGATAGGAGCAGAGGCCCACCAGCTCCCAGAAGACGAACATCTGGAGGAAGTTCGGCGCGAAGACGAGCCCGAGCATCGAGAACGCGAAGAGCGATTGGTAGAGGTAGTACCGGCCGAGGGCGCCATGCTGCTCCCCGGCCAGATAGCCCCACGAGTAGAGCTGGACCAGGAAGGCGACGAGCGCGACCAGCGCCGCCATCGCCGCGGACAGGGGGTCGACCAGGACGCCCACCGAGGCGAGGGGGGTCGGCCCGGCCTGGGGGAGCCAGGCGAGGGTCGCCATCACCTCCCGGGTCGACCCGGCGCCGAGAGCCAGGGTCACGCTGACCACGCGCCAGAGCCCCGAGACCAGCCGGACGGCCGCGATCAGGGCGGCGCCCGAGCCGGCCAGCGCGACGACCGCGGCGGGCCAGCCGGCGCGGCGCAGCGGCGGGCAGACGCCCAGGAGCAAGGCCGCCAGGAACGGACAGAGCACGATCAAGGCCGCCAGCCCGGTATCGCTCACGGTCAGCAGCCCGTTGCTCCGCGTGGCTCCCGCACGGCCACGGCACCCATCGATTCCTTCACGGGCTTTCGGTGGAGATGCGCGCGGGCCATCGGCTTCGCGGCCTCTCAGCCCCGGAGGAGCGTCAGGTGATCCGCCTCCACGGTCCGGCGGACTCGGAAGATGACGATGACGATCGCCAGCCCCACCGCGACCTCGGCGACCGTGATGGCGATGGTGAAGAGGGCGAGGATCCACCCGGCGACGCCGCCTCCGTACCGGGCGAACGCGACCAGGTTGACGTTCACCGCGTTCAGCATGAGCTCGATCCCGAGCAGGATGCCGACCGCGTTGCGCCGGGTGAGGACCCCGAACAGGCCGATGGCGAAGACGGCCGCCGCGACCAGCAGGTAGGCCTTCAGCACGTCCCCTCCCGTAACTCATCGGAGGAGGCCTCGACGGCCCCCTCCGAGGCCTCCCCCAGGACCGTTGCGGCGGCAAAAGCCGCCGCTCGGAACGGACCACCAACCGTCAGCGGTGGGGCAATCCGCTGCGCGTAGTCACTCCGGCAGCCTCTCGCTCATCAGTCGCTCGAGCCCGGCCTCCCCCGGCATGCGCCCTAGTCGTCGGTGCGAGCGAGGTAGACGGCGCCGAGTAGCGCCGCGACCAGGAGGACCGCCAGCACCTCGAACGGCAGCACCCACTCCGTCAGCAGCGCCCGCCCGAGCGCCGCCGTGGTCGCCGGAGCCGCCGCGACGGGACGCGGCCCGGTGGGCGCGCGGAGCACGGCGGCGGCGATGCTCACGAAGACGACCCCGGCGACGACCGCGCCCCAGCCGACGCCGCGGTTCATCTGACGGATCGTCTGGCCGACCAGCCGCTCGGTCAGCATGATCGCGAAGACGACGATGGTCACGACCCCGCCCGCGTACAGGAGGACCTGAGCCGCGGCGAGGAACTCGGCGTGCAGGAGGAGGAAGATCCCGGCGGTGGCGACCAGGGCCAACGCCAACCAGAGGACCGAATGGAAGAGGTTTCGGGACAGGACGACCAGAAGACTGGCGCCGATGAGGAAACCCGCCACGACGATGAGGCCGAGCGGCTCGGCGCTCACTCGCGCGGGTCCGTACCCGCGTCCCCGGGACGCGGCTGCCCGGCCCGGGCCGGGCCTCCCTCCGCCTTGGGTGCGCTGCTCTTCGCGGCCGGGGCTTGCATGGCGCGAAGCCCGGTCCCGGTCGCCCAAGAGGGCTCGAACTGCCGACCGAGGGCGTGCAGCCGGTCTTTGTCGAGCAGCAGCTCGCGGCGATCGTGGACCGCCAGGTCGAACGTCTTGAGCATGATGATCGCATCGGTCGGACAGACCTGCACGCACAGCTCGCAGAACTCGCAGGCGTAGAGCTCCAGAAAGAAGATCTTCGCGTAGTTCCGCTTCGCGGCCTTGAGCATCTCGACCTTGATCACCTGCGGCGGACAAATGTACTCGCACAGACGGCAGCCGATGCAATTCTCCTCGCCCGTCTCGGGATCGTAGGTCAGCGCCAGCACGCCGCGAAACCGGTCGGGATAGGGCCGGGTGACGTCGGGGTAGTGGACGGTCACCGGCTTCCGGAAGAGGTTCCGCAGCGTCACGCCCATCGCCGTGCCCACCGCGCGAACCATCCCGAATGCCACCCGGCCGCGTCCCGCGGGCTCAGGCACCGGCGCCGCCCCGCCAGACGACGACGGCCCCGGCCAGCAGCAGAAGACCCAGGGTCATCGGCAGGAACACCTTCCACGACAGTCCGAGGATCTGGTCCACGCGGATCCGGATGAACGACCAGCGCACCCAGATGACGAGGACGAAGAGCAGGATGGCCTTCAGGATGAACCACACCGGCCCCAGGCCCGCCGGTCCGGGACCGAGCCAGCCGCCCAGAAACAGGAGCGTCCCCAGACACGCCACCCCGAAGAGGTGGGTGAACTCCGCGAGCTGGATGAGCGCGAACTTCATGCCGGAATACTCGACCCGGAACCCCGCCACCAGCTCCGACTCGGCTTCCACGATGTCGAAGGGGATGCGGTTTTCGGAGGCCAGCGCCACCACGACGAACGTGAGGAAGGCGAGCTGCCCGAGCCCCGGGTAGGCGACGAACCAGAGCCCCTGCTGGGCGGCCACCAGATCCTGCAGCCGCAGCGAGCCCGTGAGCACGGCGGGGACGAGCGCCACCAGGATGAACGGGACCTCGTAGGAGATGATCTGATTCACCGCCCGCATGGCCGAGAGGAGGGCGTACTTGTTGTTCGAGCCCCACCCGCACATGAAGAGGCCGACCACCTCCAGCGACGACACCGCCAGGACGAAGAGCAGGCCGATCTGGAGGTCGGCCAGCGCGAGCGCCGGGGCGAACGGAATGGCCGCATACATGAGGAAGGCCGGTACCAGGAAGACGATCGGCGCCAGGTTGTAGACGGGCCGGTCGGCCAGGGTCGGCACGATGTCTTCCTTCAGCATGAGCTTCAGCGCGTCGGCGATCGGCTGGAGCCAGCCGTGCGGCCGGCCGACGCGATAGGGTCCGACCCGCGACTGGAGGCGGGCTGCGAACTTCCGCTCGAGCAGGGTCAGGTACGTGATGAGGGCCAGCACGCCGTTGAGCAGGAGGAACGACGGGAGGACCGTCCACAGGAGGTCGGTGGCGCTCACGGGCTTACCTTCGGACCAGCGGCGCCACCGGATCCGACGATGGGACCGGGCCGGCTCACGGGGCGCTGCCCCCTCTCCCTTCCGGTGCGGTCACCGGTCCACTTCGCCGAAGACCGGGTCGATGGAGCCGAGGATGGCCACGGCGTCGGCGATTTTGTGGCCCGGCAGAATGTGGCCGGCCACCGCCAGGTTCGAGAAGGAGGCGCCCCGCCACTTCATCCGGTAGGGCTTCGGGGTCCCGTCCGAGACGAGGTAGATCCCGACCTCCCCCCGCGCGCCTTCGACCCGCGCGTAGGCCTCCCCCTTGGGCAGCTTCACCTGGGCGACCGACTTCACGCCCGGCCGTGAGGAGATCGGCCCGTCGGGAAGGCCGTCGAGGACCTGGCGGACGATCCCGATCGACTGCCGGAACTCCGCCATCCGCACGCGGTACCGCGCGTAGCAGTCGCCGGCGGCCTCGACCGGGACGTCGAAGCGGAAGTCCTCGTACGAGGAGTAGGGTTCCGCCCGCCGGACGTCGTAGGCGATCCCCGAGCCGCGGATGAGCGGCCCCGAGACCCCGATCTCCTGGGCGAGCCCCGGCGAGATGACCCCCACCCCCTGGGCCCGCACCAGGAAGATCGTGTTCCCCTCCAGCATCCCCTCGTACTCGTCGAGCCGGCCTTCGATGAAGGCCACGGTCGTGCGGCACGTCTCCACCCAGCCGGCCGGCAGGTCGTAGCGGGTGCCGCCGACCTGATGGAAGCCGTAGAGCAGCCGGGCGCCCGTGAGGGCCTCGAAGAGATCCAGGATCATCTCGCGTTCGCGGAAGCAGTAGAGGAACATCGTGGCGCCGCCGCCCAGCGCCCCGCCCATGTCCATGCACCAGGTGCCGAGCCAGAGGCAGTGGGACGCGATCCGCTGGAGCTCGGCGACGAGCACCCGGAGGTACTGGGCGCGCTTGGGGACCTCGATCTGGCCGAGCTGCTCGGCGGCCCGCACGTAGGTGAGCTCGGCGGTCATCGCCGCCACGTAGTCGGTCTTGGAGGCGATGCTGGGGTACTGGACGTAGGTCAGCGTCTCGCCGAGCTTCTCGTGACAGCGGTGGAGGTAGCCGATCACCGGGTCGACCGCCACGATCGTCTCGCCCTCGAGCGTGAGGATCATCCGGAACACGCCATGGGCGGAGGGGTGCTGCGGCCCCATGTTCATCACGAGGCGCTCGTTTCCCCCGTAGCCGTACTCGACGACCGTCCGGGCGTCCGCGTCGGGCATCCGCCGGTCCTATTTGAGGGGCGAGAAGTCGGTCGGGATCAGGAGCTTGGCCTCCATGGTCTGCATGAGGGGCGTGATCTTGGCGAGCGTCTCCTTCCAGACGGGGTCGGCGTAGGCGGCCGCCCGGGCCTCGATCCGGTGGTTGGAGTCGCGATAGGCCCAGAGGTGCGCCACCGTGTTGAGCGGCCCGATCTCCGTGGCCCAGAGTCCCACCGGCGCCGAGTACTTCTCGCGCGCGGGCAGGCCAGCCCGGAAGTGCCCCATCCACTCCGGCACCTTGCCGGGGGCGAGGCGGTAGATCCGCAGCTCGTACACCCCCATGCCCGAGGCCGGGCGGAACGGGTACCACTCGGCCGGCGCCAGGATCATGTTCTCCTGGGCCTGGAGGAAGGGCCGGCTCTGCGCGACGTACTCCCGGGTCCAGCGCTCGTCCTTGGCCAGGCCGGCGCGCGCCTGGGCGCGCGCCGCCAGATCGGCGTATTCCCAGAGATGGACCACCTGGCTGAGCGTCCCCAGGTCGGTCGTCCAGTAGCCGAGCAGCTTGCCGAACCGGTCTCCGCGGATCGGCCGGCCGACGGACCCCGAGAGCCGGACGTAGTCGCCGACCTTTCCGGGCTGGATCGTGTAGGTCCTGAGCTCGTGGATCATCGGCGCCTCCCGCGTCGGTTATCGGTACGGTGGATGCGGCGTGTCGACGGCGTAGTCCTTTCGGAGCGGATGGCCTTCCCAATCCTGCGGCAGGAGAATCCGCCGGAGCTCCGGGTGACCTTCGAAGCGGATGCCGAAGAGGTCATAGCACTCGCGCTCCATCCACAAGGCCCCCCGGTAGAGCCCGGTCAGGCTCGGGCAGGCGGCGGTCGGGCCGATCCGGGTCTTCATGGTGAGCCCGAGACCGGTCTCCAGGTTCCCGACCCGGCAGACGACCTCGAACCCCTCCGCCTTCCAGTCGACGGCGGTCAGGTGGCAGAAGTAGAGACAGCCGAGCGCGTCCCTGGCGAACCGCGCGAACTCGACCCAGCGCTCGGCCGGAACGCTGACGACGAGGTGCATGATGTCGAGCGGGCGCTTGGGGTCCTCGCCGGCCGGCTCGACGCCAAAGCTCTCCCGGATCCGGGCGAGGGTCGTCTCGAGCGCCACCGTCGCCGTCAAGCGGGGTCCGGCGTGAGCAGGCCCGGGGCCGACCGCTTGCCTGTCTTCTGGAACTCCGCCACCTTCTCCTGGAGCTTGAGGATGCCGAACATGAGCGACTCGGGCGTCGGCGGGCAGCCGGGCACGTAGACGTCCACCGGCACCACGCGATCGACGCCTTTCACGACGTGGTACCCGTGCCGGAACGGCCCTCCGGAGTTCGCGCACGACCCCATGGAGATGCACCACTTCGGGTCGGGCATCTGCTCGTAGATCCGCTTGAGCATCGGGGCCATCTTGATGGTCACCGTCCCCGACACGATCATGAGGTCGGCGTGGCGGGGCGAGGCCCAGGGGACCATGCCGAAACGCTCCACGTCGAAGCGCGAGGCGAACGTCGCCATCATCTCGATGGCGCAGCACGCCAGGCCGAAGGTCACCGGCCAGATCGAGGATTTCCGGGCCCAGTTGAAGATCTTGTCGGTCGAGCTCACCATGAGCCACCCGCCCGGGAAGTGCTCCAGCCGGTCGGCCAGCCCCGCGAAGGTCGCGGAGACCTGATCCCCGTCGATGCGCTCCTGGCGGTACTTCACCCACTCCTGAAGGTCCTTGACCTCCTCCCACTCCGGCGGCGGGACGCGAGGGACCGGCGCCTTTATTTCCATGCCAGCACGCCCTCGCGGTAGGCATAGACCCAGCCCAGCAGGAGGATCCCGAGGAACCCGGCCATCGGCAGGAACGCGGCCCAGCCGAGCCCCCGGAGGACGAGCACCCACGGGAAAAGGAAGACGGCCAGCGCGTCGAAGACGATGAACACCAGCGCCACCAGGTAGAAGCCCACCGGGAACTGGATCCAGGCGGAGCCGATGGGCTCGGGGCCGCACTCGTAGTTGTCGAGCTTGACCGGATCCGGCCGGGCCGGCCGGATCAGCCGGGCCACGGACAGACTGATGACCCCGAACGCCACGGTCATCAGCAGGAATACCACGACGGGAACGTACTCCATCATCGCGTGTTCATTATACCAACGCGGCCCGCCGCCCGCTCTGGTGTGAATGCCTCACGGGTCGAGCACCTCTCCGCCGGGGTGGCCAGGGGTCATCCCGGCGGCGGCCGCCGTCGTGGACGGCTCGAGGAAGGTGCGTCGCGAGAGCCCCATGGCTTTCCCTCCGCGTGGTTGGTAAGATGCCGGGACGAGGCGTCCACCGAGGCCATGATCTCGGACGGCCGCAGGGGGATGCTAGCCGGGGGGAGCGCGGCCGTCAAGCGCGCCCCCGTGCGATGGTCGATGCCGCCGACCGGGAACCTTTCGGGAGCCCGGCCGGTTCACGGTTCCGGAAGGCCGCATTCCGCGGTCCGTCACCCTCTCACCACAGGAGGCCACTCGTGAAGACGCTCACGCTCGGGCTCGTAGCTCTGCTGTCGGTGGCGCTCGTGGCCGGCAACGCATTCGCGTTCAGCTGCCCGACGCTCGTGAAGGCCGCCAACGAGGAGATCGCCAAGGCCGAGCCAAAGGCCGCCCAGGGCGCCGACGATCGGCAGAAGGCGCGCAACGCGGGAATGATCGAGGTGGCCAAGTCCCTCAGCAAGGAGGCCGAGGCCGACCATGCGGGCGGCAAGCACGCCCAGTCCGAGGCCAAGGCCAAGGCCGCCAAGTGGCTGGCCGAGCAGGTCAAGTAGCCCGCCCGCCCTCCGGCTCTTCGCTGCTCCCACCGCCCCCCGACCCGGGGGCGGTGGCCGTTTCGGGGGGTCCCCCGTCCGCTGGCCGGGCGCGATTGACAGCGCCACATCCCGGGTGACAATAGGACTTTCCGGTCCGGGGCGCTCGGCGATCGGCCGGTACGCCGCGGTCCCTCCGGGGCGGGTCCCGCGACCCGCGAGGCGCGGGAGTCGGCATGGCAGGGGTGGTGGTGGGGATGATCAAGAGCGTCGACCGCGAGCGGCGGGTGATCATCGTGGGCGGCACTGAGTTTCGGGTCCCCAACGAGATCCCCCTGGCCGGCTTCATCGCGGGCATGAGCGTCACGATCACCTACGAGGTCGAGGGCGACACGCACACCGTGACCACCATCCGGGCCAATCCCCCGATCTGAACCCCTCAGTCCGGGGCCGGCGCCCTCATTGCGGCGCGTCCCGCCGAGCGCGCCTCGAGCGCATAGCCCTCGTGGAGCGGGGAGGTCGACGCCCGTGATCCGCATCTGCGCCTGGTGTGGCGTCGTCACCGCCATGGTCCCGCCTCTCGACGACCGCACCCGCACCCACGGTATCTGCGCCCGGTGCGCGGACCGCATCCTCCGCGGCCTGGATCAGCCGCCGCCAAGTCCTCTGCCTCCCTGCCACTGGCTCATCGTCGTGCGATGGCCGGCGCGTGAGCTCTACTGGCGCCTGCGGGCCGGGCTCGAGGATCTTCGCGGGGTCAGCGTCATCCTCGACCGCCGGCGCGCGGAGCGCCGCCGGGGGGCCCCCACGCTCGAGGGCGACCGCCGGCGCGAGCCCCGGCGCCGCACCCTGAGCCCGCACGAGCGCGAGGTCTGGCACGCCCTCGGGTTGCGGGTGGTGCACCACTCGTAGGCCGCTCACCGCGGCCGGTGCGCTATACTGTCCTGCGGCATGAGCTACAACGCCTGGTTCCAGTGCATCAACGGCTGCCCGGGGCAGTACAGCCTCCTCGAGGTGATCTACCGCTGTCCCACCTGCGGCGACCTCCTCGAGGTCCAGCACGACGTCGAGGCGCTGCGGGCGCGCTCGGGCGCCGCCTGGATGCAGCTGTTCGACGATCGATACCGCCGGAACACCTACCCCTATGGCTCGGGCGTGTGGGGCAAGAAAGAGTGGGTGGCGCCCTTCATCGACAACGAGAACATCGTGTCGATGTACGAGGGCAATTCGAACCTGCTGTGGGCGGACCGCTATGGCAAGCAGCTCCACGTCGAAGACCTCTGGGTCAAGCAGTGCGGGAACTCGCACACCGGCTCCTTCAAGGACCTCGGCATGACGGTGCTGGTCTCCGTCGTCCGGCAGATGATGGCCGACGGCGTGCCCGTAGACGCCGTTGCCTGCGCGTCCACCGGCGATACCTCGGCGGCGCTCGGCGCCTATTGCGCGGCCGCCGGCATTCCGGCCGTGGTGCTCCTGCCCCGGAACAAGGTCTCGATCGCGCAGCTCGTGCAGCCGCTGGCCAACGGCGCCCTCGTGCTCGCGCTCGACACGGATTTCGACGGCTGCATGGCGGTGGTGCAGGAGATCACGAAGGAAAAGCGCATCTACCTGGCCAACTCGATGAACAGCCTCCGCATCGAAGGCCAGAAGACGGTGTCCATCGAGATCGTCCAGCAGTTCGACTGGGAAGTGCCCGACTGGGTCGTCATCCCGGGCGGGAACCTGGGCAACGTGCACGCGCTGGGGCAGGGGTTCGCCATGATGCACGAGCTCGGTCTCATCCAGCGCCTGCCCCGCATCTGCCTGGCCCAGGCCGAGCGGGCCAACCCGCTGTACCGCGCCTACCAGCAGGGTTTCGAGCACTTCGAGCCGGTCGCGGCCCAGCCGACCCTGGCCACGGCGATCCAGATCGGCAACCCGGTGAGCGTCAAGCGGGCCATCCGCACGCTCCAGCGCTTCAACGGCGTCGTCGAGCAGGCCTCCGAACAGGAGCTGGCGGACGAGGCGGCCCGGGCCGACCGCACCGGGATGTTCAACTGCCCGCACACCGGCGTGGCCCTGGCGGCCTTTCGCAAGCTGGTCGACCGCAAGGTCATCCGCTCGCACGAGCGCGTCGTGGTGATGTCCACCGCGAATGGCCTCAAGTTCGCCGACCAGAAGGCCGCCTATCATATGGGCCGTCTCGATGGCATCGAGCCGTCACACCGGAACAAGCCCCTGGAGCTGCCGGCCGATTCGCGCCAGGTAGGCCGGGCCATCGCGCGTCACGTCGAGAAGACGCGCCTCCTGGTGTCGTGATGGACGAGCCCCCGCGCCGGCCCCTCGGTCCGAGCACCGTGGCGGTGCACGCGGGTGAGCCGCGGCCGAAGCCGGGGCACTCGCTGGCCACGCCCATCATCCAGACGGCCACCTACACCTTCGCGAACACCCAGGAGGTCAAGGACCACTTCGACGGCAAGATCGAGCGGATCGAGTACGGCCGCTACGGGAATCCGACCCAGCGGATCGCCGAGGCCAAGCTCGCCGCTCTGGAGGGTGCCGAGGACTGCTTGCTCTTCGCCAGCGGGATGGCCGCGGTGACGACGGCGTTCTTCGCCATGCTCTCCCGGGGCGGCCACGTCGTCGTCACCGACGACAGCTATCGTCGCACGCGCCAGTTCCTCAACCAGACACTCCACCGGTACGGGATCGAGGTCTCGACGGTGCCGGCGGGAGACTACGAGGCGCTCGAGGACGCCATCCGGCCGACCACGCGCGTCCTGGTCAGCGAGTCGCCGACCAACCCCTACAATCGTATCCTCGATCTCGAGCGCTTCGCCGAGATCGGCCGCCGGCATCGGGTGAAGACGATGATCGATGCCACCTTCGCCACTCCGTATAACCAACGCCCACTCGAGTTCGGAGTCGACGTGGTGATTCACTCGGCGACGAAGTACCTGGGAGGCCACAACGACCTGCTGGCCGGGGCCGTCCTCGGGGCGCGCGGGCTGGTGGATGCGATTCGGGGGTTGCAGGGCGTCACCGGTGCCGTGGTCGACCCGTTCGTCGCCTACCTCCTGGTGCGCGGACTCAAGACGTTCGCCCTCCGCATGGAGCGGCAGAACACCAACGCTCAGGCGATCGCCGAGTTTCTCGCGGCACATCCACGAGTGGCCGCCGTCCACTATGCCGGCCTGCCGAACCACCCGGAGCACGACATCGCCAAGAAGCAGATGCGCGGCTTCGGCGGCGTGGTGTCGTTCGAGGTGCGGGGCGACCTGCATGCTGCCTCCCGCGTGGTGGACGCCTGCCGCATCCCGCACATCGCCGCCTCGCTGGGCGGCGTCGAGAGCCTGATCGAGCAACCCGCCATCATGAGCTTTTACGAGCTCACCACCGAGGAGCGGCTCCAGATCGGGATCAAGGACAACCTGATCCGCTACGCCGTCGGCATCGAGGACGCGGACGACCTGATCGCCGACCTCGCCCAGGCGCTCGACCGCGCATTCGCGGGCGCCTGACCGCTCCCGGATCGACCGGGGGCGTGGTGAACTCTTGGCCACCGGTGGTGGAGATTTCGCCAGGATCGCGCCCGCCCGATTCGGCACGGCGGCTGTAACCACGCGACCGACCTACCGATCCCGACTCGGTGGCGCCTGGCACAGGAGATGCTTGGTGTCTCCGGCATGGTCGGCCCCTACTACCTGATCGTGGTGCGCCGGGGCGAGACGCTCACCTTTCAGGAACTGCAGGAGCATCCGAGTCGCTGGCCCGAGCGCACCACGGTCATCTGGGATCGTCGCGTTCGAGACCGGCGCTCGAGCGTCCAGAGGGCTCGGATCGAACGCCGCCGGCGGGAGCGTCGGAGTCTCCCGGACCCGATGTGGTCCACGCACGGCTTCATCGTCGTGGAACTGGAGCGACCCCCCGACATCTCGCTTTCCACCGAGGAGCCGCGCGCGCAATCCTCTTGAGTGACAGCCCGCCCGCCGCCCGGGCGACGACCTCACCCGTCGGCCATCGCTTGACAGGGTCGGCTCGGTCCCCTATAGTCACCGGCACCATGGCCCAGGACGAGACGAAGCCCGAGTCCGCTCGCCTCACGCGGCGCGATTTCGTCCGGACGCGGGCAGGCAGCGCCGCCATCGCCTACCCGATCGCCACGGACGCCCAGGGGCCCAGGTCGCCCGCGGGGCCCCCGCCGCGGCCGAGTCATCCGCCGCACCCGTCCCACCCGCCGAAGCCGTCGCCACCGCCGATTTCTCCCCCGCCGATCTCCTCGCCGAGCACGTAGACGGGCAGGCCGGCCGGCCCGGTCCGGCAGCGCGATGAGCGTATTCGTCTCCATCGCGGCCTATCGCGACCCCGAACTGGTCCCGACCATCCGGGACTGCCTCGCGAAGGCGCGGTGGCCCATGGATCTCCGCTTCGGGATCTGCTGGCAGCATGGCCCGGAGGAGCGGTCGCTGCCCTTCCAGGGCGATCCGCGCTTCCGGATCCTCGACGTCGACTGGCGCCGGAGCCGCGGCGCCTGCTGGGCGCGGTCGGAGATCATGGGACTCTACGCGGGGGAGGCGCATTTCCTGCAGCTCGATTCCCACCACCGGTGCGTGGAGGACTGGGACGCGCGACTGCACGCGCAGCTGGAGCGGACCGGGAGCGCCCGACCCATTCTGAGCACCTATGCTCCGGCCTTCACCCCCGGCGACCCCGCGTCGTTCGGCGCCGAGCCGACGCAGATGCACTTCGCCGAGTTCACGCCGCAGGCGATCGTCTTGTTCCGGGCGACGCCCATTCCCGACTGGCGGGGACGGACCGCGCCGGTGCGGGCCCGGTTCCTGTCGGCACACTTTCTCTTCGCGCCCGGCCGGTTCGTCGGCGATGTCCGGTACGACCCCGACCTCTACTTCACGGGGGAGGAGATCACGCTCGCCGTGCGCGCCTTCACCCACGGCTACGACCTCTTCCATCCGACCGAGGTCGTGGTCTGGCACGAGTACACGCGCGCCTATCGGGCCCACAAGCACTGGTCCGATCACCTGCGGGCCAAGGGGGTCGCCGTCGAGTGGCACGAGCGGGACCGCGCGAGCCTCGACAAGGTCCAGCGATTCCTGGAGGGGCCGTGGGTGGGACCCGACGGGTGCGGGACCGCCCGGACGGTCGACGAGTACGAGGCCTACGCGGGCGTGTCCTTCAAGCATCGGCGGGCCCAGGACTACACGCGGCAGGGCCTCGAGCCGCCGAACCCGCCGGCGGCGCCCGACTGGGCCGAGCGAGCGGTCCGGTGGCAGGTGGAGATCGACCTCGACCGGGTGACCTTGCCGGCCGGGGCCGAGCGCGCCCGGTTCTGGTACGTCGGGTTTCACGATACGGCCGAGCACGAGATCCACCGGGAGGATGTCGAGGGGCCCGAGCTCCGCGCGCTGCTGGGCGGCGACGGGACGCGGCTCGCCCTCCGTCGCGCCTTCGACTCCCAGCGGGAGCCGGCCTCATGGACCGTCTGGCCGTATGCGGACGGCCAGGGCTGGCTCGACCGGATCCAGGGGCCGGTCTCGGTGCGTCGGGCGCCGGTGACTACTCCAACTGGCCGACCGTGATGACCCGCCGGGGCAACCACACTCT
>DASYQW010000070.1 GCA_036005065.1 Candidatus Methylomirabilota bacterium
GAGAGGGGGCCGCGGGCGCTCTTCGCATTCCTTGGCCACCGTGGCATTCACACGCCAGGGACTCAGAAGGCCCCACCGCGGCCTTGAGCCAAGACGCCGGACCCAGGGCCGGATCGCTTTCACGTTCGGATGCACGATCTACTCGGTGGCCCCATCCATGAGTACGAGGTTGCCGCTTGAGCCAGATCGAAGGTCCGGTCGGCGGGTTCCTGGGCCGGGCTGCATTGGTCGGGCGAAATGCGCGATCGAATGTCCCCGGTCGTAGCTCGGATACGAGGGATTGGTATGCGTGTGGGCGTTGTGCCCACGGCGTACCAACAACCCCTGCCACCCACTTGTACCCGTCCGCGCACTTCGGGCTCGTCACGGTCTTCTGGCACTCAAACGATTGGGCTAGTACCGGAGCCGGTGCCGGAGTCCGCTGGCGGTGGCCTTCTTCGCTGTGCGGCGCTTGGCGGTGGCCTTCTTCGCTGTGCGGCGCTTGGCGGTGGCCTTCTTCGCTGTGCGGCGCTTGGCGGTGGCCTTCTTCGCTGTGCGGCGCTTGGCGGTGGCCTTCTTCGGAGGCATCCTTCCACCTCCTCTCCCTCGACCCTTCCAGTTCTACACCGATTACAGCTTCTTCACGCCGACATAGCAAGAGGGGTGAAAGCAGGGAAGCCGGCTCCCATCATCCGAGTAGCCACCGGAGAGTCCAGACTCGCCGTCCTCCTCGATCCCTCGAACCTCCAGAGCTGGGCAGCTGGGCGCGACGCGGCCCCAGCCCGCGCTCATCAGCGCTGGATACCGCGTGATCATGTTCAACCGTGTTCCCGTGATCACTGCCCGAGAAAGTGGATCGCCGGCGAAAGGTTCGTTCACCGTCAGGGTGTGCCCTCGGCAGCAATCGAACCTGCCGAGCCAGCGGACCGACCTGCCCCTCGACGCGTGGCTCTTGCGCGCGACGGAGAACTACATTGGGTCGTTGTATGGGCATCATCGTGCTATACAGGAGTCAGCCCCGGGGCCGAGACCTCGGGGTGACGCTGTTCGACCTGAACCCAGGTCGTCCGTGCGACTCCCGACATTCCCCCGGCTCCGGGGGCCTCGCGGCATCCTAGTCTCGTTAGCGGCGAATCTGTCGACGGTTTCAGGCGACTCTGTCAACGGTGACCCGGCAGCCGCGAGTTTGGGCGCCTCGGGCACCGAGACCTTGTTTCAGGCCGAGAGCCGGGCGACTTCGCACCTCGTGGTACCGAGGGCCTAGTCGCCGGCGGCCCGCTCAGCCCTCAGCGCAATGCCAGCGGTCTTGGTCGTAGCCAGGCTCGGACACTCATACTTTTCAGACAGGTCAGAACTGCAGCTAGAGAGCTAGAAGCGATGGATAGACGTGTGTAACCGCCGGCGTCGCGCAGGGCCAGCTTGAGATCGTCATCGCTGGTGTAGGGTCGATGCGATGAGGATCGGCGCGGCGCTCTCGACCGACCCCGATCCAGCGAAGGCGGGGGCGGAGGCCGCTCTGGTGGCCGGGTCCCGCCTAGACGGGGCGGATGTCTCGCTGGCCCTCCTGGTCGCCTCCCGACATCACGCTCCCTCGGCGGCGTTGGTGATCGATGCCGTTCGCCGTGGGGCCCGCCCCGAGCGGGTTGTGGGCTGCGTCGCCGAGACGGTGGTGGGCGGCGACCGGGAGGTCGAGGAGGGCCCGGCCGTCGCCGTGTGGCTAGCGTCCCTTCCCGAGCCGACCGAGACGTTCCGCATAGAGTTCGTGCGCACCTCGGAAGGGGGTGTGTTCACCGGGTACCGGTTCCAAGGGCCGGGGTCCGGTCCCTACCTGCTGATCGGCGACCCGTTCTCGTTCCCAACAGACCATCTGCTGCGGCATATGAACCAACAGATGCCGGGGACGGTGGTGATGGGCGGGATGGCGAGCGGGGGGATGGGGCCGGGCGAGACCCGGCTGTTCCTCGACGATCGGGTGGTGAACGAGGGCGCCGTCGGCGCACGACTTCCCGGCGTCCGCATCCGCACTCTGGTCTCCCAGGGATGCGGGCCGGTCGGCAACGTCTACACGGTGACCCGGGCCGAAGGAAACGTCATCCACGAGCTGGGAGGCCGCCCGCCGCTGCTTCGGCTCCAAGAGTTGGTGGAGGGGCTCTCGCCCGAGGACCGCACACTGCTCGGCCAGGGCCTCTTCGTGGGCCGGGCGATCGATGAGTACAAGCTCGAGCCAGGACGGGGGGACTTCCTGATCCGGCAGGTCGTGGGGGTGGATCAGCGGACCGGGGCGCTCGCGGTGGGGGATCGGATCGAGGTGGGGGAGAGCATCCAGTTCCACGTCCGGGACGCGGCCACCGCCGACGAGGATCTCCGCGCCCTCCTCGAGCTCGAGGCCGCCGAGCCGGCGGACGGTGCCCTGCTCTTCACGTGCAACGGGCGAGGCTCGCGGCTGTTCCCGGTCTTCGATCACGACGCGTCGTTGATATCCGAGAGACTCGGGGGCCTGCCCCTCGCCGGCTTCAACTGCGCCGGGGAGATCGGCCCGGTCGGCGGGAAGAACTTCTTGCACGGCTTCACGGCCTCGGTGGCCCTGTTCGTCGACGCCTGAGCTTCGAGCCAACGCCCGACCGGATCGCCGCGGCGGATCGTGCCGTCTCTCGAGACAACGCAGGACGTTGACGTTCCTGGTTCTGCCCGCGGCGCGCTGGACCCCGGAATCCTTGGGCAGCTCCCTTGTCGTCGAAGCAGCGCGGGCAAGGACTCGTGATGTTCAGACGAACCTCGTCCCCGTTGGAAGGGTTCGATGATTGGCTGCTGCTTCGGCGACGAGCGACAGTGCGGAGACGGCCCGACGCAGTCAGCGGGGCACTTTGGGACCGGTTCGGCCCGGGAGGGGGCGGGCCTTCGCGCGACGCAGACGCGGGCTCTCGCCGACCGCGACGACCAGCATGCAGCTCTTGCCCTCGGCATCCGCCGAGAAGAATCGGGTGACCTCGTCGTCGTAGAACGTGAGACCGGTGGCGCCAAAGCGGCTCGCGTAGGCCGCGAGGTAGATCCTCCCGGCGACGATGCCGGCCTCGAGCTGCGCGGCGCGGTAGCCGCGGGCGCCGAGGGCATCGAGCGCGCGGCGAAGGTCGGCCATCAGGAAGTGGGTGACCGCCGCGTCCGCTCCCAGGCGCTGCTCAAGACAGAGGAACCCGGCCTCCCGCCTGAATTCGCCGTCGCGGAGCAACTGAAGCTCACCGCCACGGAACACGTACGCGCCCGGCCCGATCCCCTCGACGGTTCGCGATCAGGTAGGGCTCGGCGAGGTGCGCCCCGCCCGGCGCGTAGTCGGTCGGGACTCCGACCGTGCAACGTGCCAGGATCGCAGCGAGCACCTCGGCCCGGATGAAGCCCCGGGCGAAGAGGCGAGCCGAGCCGCGCCGCCGGATGACCTCCTCGAGGAAGTCGGTCGACAGGCCCGCCTGGGGCGATGCAGGCGCGTCGCCAGCCCCGTCGCGCACCGGAGACCCACCGAAGCCCTCGCGCCACCGGGCGACCGCCTCGGGGGCGTGCAGCCGGCCGGCGTCGTTCGCCTCGAGGATCCCCTGGAACACATATTCGGTCCGGGACAGCGCTCCGACCTCGAACGAGACTTCCTCGGGTTCCCCCGTCGCGGCGGCCACCTGGCGATCCTCCAGCCCGACTGGCACTAGGCAGAGCGGAACCTCCCGGTGTTCCTCGAGGCCCAGGAGCGAGGCGACGTCGGAGTCCACGAACCCCA
>DASYQW010000071.1 GCA_036005065.1 Candidatus Methylomirabilota bacterium
AGCTTCCCGGTGCCTCCGAGGCGGCCGTGCGCGAGGAGCCGGGCGAGGTTGGTGAGGGTGCCGGGGCTGTCGCTGCCGTACCAGCCGAGGATCTCGCGAACGCGATTGGTCGTCATGGCTCACTGCCTCCGGTTGGTGTCGGTCACGGCCATGGGCGGGCGCTCACGGGTGCCGTCAGTCGGGTGGTGAGGCGCGCCGCGGCGGCGCGGTCCACGAGCCACACGGGCCCGCCCGCGTCGGGCCGGACCCCCTGAGCCGGCAGCCGCTCCGGGTCGGGGGGCTCTTCGAGGATCGCGCGCAGGGCCGGGGCTTTGTCGGCGCCGACGACGAGGAAGAGGACGCAGGCGGCGCGGTTGAGGATGGGGTAGGTCAGCGTGATGCGGTCGGCCACCGAGAGCGTCGGCACGCGCGTGGCTACGACCCAGCGGATGCGCTCGGCGAGGGCCGCGGTCCCGGGGAAGAGGGAGGCGGTGTGGCCGTCGGCGCCGATGCCGAGCATGACGAGGTCGAAGTCGGGCGGCGGCCCGCCGGGCCGGCCGCCGAGGACCCGGGCGATCTCGGTCTCGTAGGCGGCGGCGGCCGCCGCGGGATCGGGCGCCTCGCCGGTGATCCGGTGGACGCGCTCGGCCGGAATCGGCACCGCGTCGAGCAGTGTCTCCCTGGCCAGGCGGTAGTTGGACTCCGGGTGTTCCGGCGCCACGCACCGCTCGTCGCTCCAGAAGACCTCGGTCCGGCCCCAGGGCACCGCGGACCGGAGCGGCTCGCGGGCGAGCCGCCGGAAGGCCGGGCGAGGCGTCGCGCCGCCGGCCAGCGCCACGGCGAAGCGGCCACGGGCCGCCACCGCCTGGCGCGCGAGGTCCGCCACCCGCGCCGCCGCCTCACCGGCGACGGCCTCCGCGTCCTCCAGCACGATCACGGTGTCTTCTCGCGCCCTCGGCACCGAGGCAACAAAGCACCTTTTCGGGTGGGGGTCAAGGCGGCGAACCCTTCCTCGGCACGCCCGTATCGCTGATCACCGTGATTCCGGCGGCCAGCGATCGTCGGCGGCGAGGAAGGCGTCCCACAGTCGCTTCCATGCTCGCCAGTCGTGTCCGCCGGGAACAGTGAGCACGCGGGTGGCCGGGAGGATCTCGGCCAGCAGGCGACAGGCGGGCGCGAATCCGTCGTGCTCGCCGTATCCGAGGAACAGCCTCGGCAGCTCCGCGGTCGGCGCCTCGTAGCGCTTCAGCCAGCGCCACAGCTGCCGCTGGTGATCGCCCTCCGGGCTCTCCCCCGGCTGCCAGTGTCTCAGGCCGCCGGCCGCTTCGATCTCGCGAACGATCGCGCGGTCGCCCAGAAACGGCGCCAGGAGCACCATCCCGTCGAGCTCGCGGGAGTGCTCGCTCGCGTACAGGGAAGCGCCCAGCCCGCCCAGCGAGATCCCGACCAGCCAAACACTCGCGTAGCCGGCGGCGTGGGCGGGCGCGACCACGTCCTGGCGCAGTCGTTCGAGCACGGTTCGGCGCAGATAATACCCGAAGTGCGCGTCGACCACGATGAGGTCCGCTGGTGCCTCCGTTCGCATCACCGCCTCGATGAAGCCGTTGGACTCGTAGTCTTCCACCACATCCGCGATGCCGGGCAGGAGGATCATGAGCCGGCGCGTCGGCGCGCTCGCGCAGCGGTACTGACGGACCGCCAGCGGTGTCGGCGCCGGCAGCAGGGCGATCGTCTTCGGCACGCGCCGAGCCAGCGCGCTCAGGAGGTTCCGGCGAACCCGCTGGAGCCGGTGGACCCGTCGCCGAACCCATCCCGTCATCCGATGCCCTCAGCCGCTCCAGCGGACGCGAGTGTCCCGGACTTCGCGACTCAGGAGGCGCTCGAGGGCACCGAGCGGCACGGCCGGCGGCAGCGGGTGGCGCGAGCCAATCTTCTTCGGCAGATCGTGGTGATAGCGCACAAACGCGGCGAAGTCGCGCGGGAACGCGCGCTCGTCGACGCCGATGAAGACGCCGCGCCGTCGCGCGCGCCCGAGCAGGGCGCGCCACTGCTCGATCCGAACGAGTCCGACCGACTCGACCCCGTGCGAGAACAGCATCATGGCGATCTCGTCGAATGGCTCGGTCCGATCGAGGTAGGTGGCCAGGGCCTGCGCCGATGGCTCCTTGTTGAACACCATCCAGAACGGCACCGAGCCGGTCCGGAACGTCCAGTACGGCTCCAGGAGGATGAAGGACTCGACGAGCAGCCGACGCTCGTCCAGGCCGCGCTCCCGATACCACTGCCGGTAGAGGTCGGCCACCACGGGGCTGAAGTCCTCCGGTTGCTCGAAGAGGATGCGCACCACTCGCCAGCCCTGCTGGCGCGCCAGCCGTTCCACATCGTCCCGGAGGGCCGCCTCGAAGCCCCACTCGGCTTCCGGGCTCTCCCCGTCGGGTGTCGGCGCGTCCCACCGTGTGTGCCGCGACCGGTACCGGGCAAGGTACGCTTCGACCCGTGGGCTGCCCCGGTGGTACTCGTCGGCCGTGGCGCCGCCGAGCGCCCCGAATTGGAAGAGGTGCCGCTCGCCGAGCCGCGTCGTCGGCCAGCTGAGCCCGCACTCCACGATCAGGACCACGCCGCCGGGCTCGAGCGTCTCGCGCAGGAAGCGCTCGTAGGCGGCCCCGAGACGGAGTCGCTTGACACGGAAATAGGCCATCCGCTGAATCATGAGCCGGTCCTGGTTCGGGTCGTGCATGTGGTGGAGCTGCACGTCCGGATTCTGCTCCAGGAAGATCCGCGCGGGCTCCCGGGCCCATGCGAGATCGGCCTTCGGCTCGTCGGGATCGAGGCCAGCCCGCGCGACGGGCATCAAGAATGTCTGCGGCAGCCACGGCACGCCGAGCGCGGCGTAGAGGTGAACGGCGGCCCCGTTCGACGACCCGATCGCCACCGCCGGAAACCGCCGCTGCGGATAGAGCCCGACCATCCAGGCGGCGACATCCTCGGCTCGCGCCGCGCGAAGGCGCCGGGGGCCCACGGTTTCGGCCCACCCGCCCCAGATGTAGACCTGCTCCCGGAGCACGCGCGGGAGCCCGTTCACCAGGCGGCCGACCCCGCGCATCACGGGCTCGCTCCACGGCGGGAGCTCCCCGAGCAGCGGGAAGTCTCGCCCATGTAGGAAATTGGCCAGCGCCCGGACCATCGCGGTGGCCGAGTCGAAGTTCGCGACGGGAGGCTTGCTCGTCCCGGACCGCGCCATCAGAGTCGGAGAAACGGTCGGATCAGGTCCACGAACTGGCGGGGAGCCGCGTAGTTGATCGTGTGGCCAACGCCCGGCATCACCCGCAGCTCGCCGCGCGGGAGCAGCCGCGCGACTTCCTCGGCCCACTGCTGGGGGACGATCGGATCTCGCTCACCCCGCACCACCATGGCCGGCGCGTCGATGTGCGGCAGCTTGTCTTCGATGCGGTCCGCCAGCACCAGCTTGAAGGTCATCCAGGCCCGCCGCAGCCCCGCCGCCCGGTAGTCCTTGAGCGAGACCCAGCCCAGCGACTTCGGCTCGTTGGGCGAGTTGAGAATCGAGCGCCAGATCTGCTGTCGCATCGTCCGCGCGGCGGGGTCGACGGTCGGCCCCTGGAGCACCAGGCGCCGCACCCGGGCGGCATGGCGCACCGCGAACTCCGCCACGATCTGACAGCCGAACGAGTTGGCGACGAGATGGGCCCGGTCCAGGTGCACCGCCTCCATCCACGTCGCCAGCGCGTCGGCCAGCTGCGGCAGCCGGAGGATCGGCCGAGGCTTGTAGCTCTTCCCGTAGCCGGGGAGATCGGGCGCATACACGTTGCACAGAGGAGCCAGCCGCTCGGCGGTCGGCGCCATGTACCGGCTCGACACGACCATCCCGTGCACCAGCACCACGGCCGGCCGGCCGGGGACGCGGCGGCCCGCCAGCGCATGAATCACGCCGGCCGGCAGGGTGGTCCAGTCACTGACCAGTAGGGCGCCAGCCGCCGGCCGCCGGTCGTGACCGCGCGACGATCGGGTTCCCATCGCATCGCGCCCCTGTCTCCCATGATACCCGGTGGCGGTCGGCGGCGTACCGCCGAGCAGCGTCGCGGCTGGCGGGTCAGAGCAGCGGCGCGATGTCCTCGGCCGTCTCCTTCGAGGGGACCACGGGGACGAACTCGAACTCGATGAGGTCCTGCCATCGGGCGACCCACTGCTGGAGCAAGCGCGGATCGCCGCACTCCATGAGCTGGAAGCAGCGATCGAAGTTCGCCTCGATCCAGCTCCCGACGTAGGCGAGGCCCTCCGGCGCCATCCGTCCCTCGTCCCGAAAGCGGCGATAGACGGCCCGGGCGTCGCGGTTCTTGAACCGCTCGATCACCATGAACAGCATGCCACGCTCCTCACGTCTTGCGCTGGACGGCGTGACCGCCGAACGCGTTGCGGAGCGCGGCCAGCATCCGGTCGGCGAACGGGTCGGCGTCGCGGGAGCGGAAGCGGACGAACAGCGAGGCCGTGATGGTCCAGAGCGGGACGTCGTGCTCGATGGCGTCCAGCACGGTCCAGCGGCCCTCGCCCGAATCCTCGACGTAGCCCTTGATCTTCTCGAGCCCGGGGTCCTCCTCGAGCGCCAGCGCGGCCAGCTCCAGGAGCCAGGACCGGACGACGCTCCCCTGCATCCAGAGCTTGGCGATGGCGGGCAGGTCGAGGTGAAAGGGGCTCCGGTGCATCAGCTCGAAGCCCTCGGCGTAGGCCTGCATCATCCCGTACTCGATCCCGTTGTGCACCATCTTCACGTAATGGCCGGCGCCGTGGCCGCCCATGTAGCCGTAGCCGTTCTCGGGGGCCAGCGTCTTGAAGATCGGCTCGAGGCGCCGGAAGATCGGCTCCTCGCCGCCCACCATCAGGCAGTACCCGACCTTGAGCCCCCAGATCCCGCCGCTCGTCCCCACGTCCAGGTAGTGGAGCCCGAGCGCCCGCAGCTCTTCGGCGCGCCGCGCGTCGTCGTGGAAGTTCGAGTTCCCGCCGTCGAGGACGACGTCGTCGCGGGAGAGGAGCTTGGCGAGGGTGGCGACGGTCTCCTGGGTCGGGGCCCCCGCCGGCACCATGATCCACACCGCCCGGGGCGGCTCGAGCTGAGCCACCAGATCGGCGAGCGTGGTGGCGCCGGCGGCTCCATGGCCTTCGGCCTCGCGCACCTTGTCGCCGCCGCGATCGTAGGCGACGACGCGGTGGTCGTCTCGACGGAGCCGGATCACCATGTTCATGCCCATGCGGCCGAGACCGACGAATCCGATCTGCATGTGGAGGCTCCTTAACCTGGCGCGCGGCGCAGGGTCCGCACCTCGCCGGCCTCGGCGAGGAGCACCGTGTCCGCGGTACCGAGGAAGAGGCCAGTGTCGACCACGCCGGGGATGCGGCGGATCGCGCCCTCGAGGGCGGCGGGGTCCTCCAGGGGGCCGATCCCGCAATCGAGGATCAGGTTGTGATTATCGGTGACGAAGGGCTGGCTGTCCATCTCGCCGGCCACCCGCAGTCGGGGCCGGCAGCCGAGCGCTTCGAGGCGGGCCTCGCACAGATGTCGGGCCAGCGGGATGACTTCGACGGGAAGGCGGCCGCGGGCGCCGAGCCGCGGCACGAGCTTGTCCGGCGTCACCAGGATGACCTGCCGCCGGGAGGCGGCGGCCACGATGCGCTCGCGGACCAGGGCGCCTCCGTAGCCCTTGATCAGGTTCAGCTCCGGATCGACCTCGTCGGCGCCGTCGACGGTGAGGTCGAGAGGGTCACGGCCGAGCTCGACGAGGGGGATTCCGACCTCCCGGGCGAGAGCGGCGGTGGCCGCGGAAGTCGGCACCCCGCGGGCGGTGAGGCCCTGGCCGACCCGCGCCCCGAGGGCGCGCACGAAGGCGGCGGCGGCCCGGCCCGACCCCAGGCCGACCAGGGCGCCGCCCGCCCGACCCGGAACGAGGCCCAGCGCGTGCGCGGCGAGGCGCCGGAGGTCGTCCGGACTGACGGATTGCGGCTGGGTCATCGGCCGGTCGAGGAGCTTCAGGATAGCAGAAGCCGAAGAGCGCGGGCAGGTCCGGGCGCCCGCGGGCGTGGCGGCCGGGCGGGCCCACCGGCGGGCTCGTCGGGGCCCGACGCGCTGGCGCCGGGCCGGTCGTCTCAGCGGCGACTGGCCTCGGGAACTCGCCGCAGGTACCGGTCGACCGCCTCCCGCATCACCGCTGACAGGTTGCGTTCTTCGGTCACCGCCCGCAGCTTGAGCGCCTTGATCTGCTCGGGGCGCAAGTAATAGGTGGCGCGTCGGTATGCATTCGGGGTATGTTGACTTGTTGACCGTGGGCGCTTTTTTTGTCGAGCCATGCCGCCTTCCGCCGTCAAGAGTCAGGGCGCGCGAGTCCCTACGGCATATCTATGCAGACGAGGTGCCAACACGCTGACAGGCCGCCGGGAGGCGCGGGCGCCGGCCGGCACACAACCGCCGGCGCCTTCAGGTCCGTCGCGTGCGGCCCGCCGACCGATGCTCAAAAGGTGTTCCTTCTGACCGCGATCGCCCAGAGATCGCCATCCCTCTCGGCGCAGGTGATGGTCACGCTGACGCCCCGGTCGAGATTCTCGAGGGCAATGGCCTCGGGCACCCGGATGCGGGCGCTGCCCATCAGGACGATCCTGCCCGCGCGGTCCACGGTCTGGATGACGCCGGCGATCACCACTGGTGTCCCTCCCGGGGGAGAGCCGACTGGAACGGCGGCATTCTACTATCAAACGTCTGTAAGGACTACAAGGTACTAAACGGGAACGACGGAACGGGCGGTACGGGGGAGGGGAAGGGACGAGCGCCGATGCGACGCCCACGAGGGAGCCCCGCCAGACCCGCGCGAAAGGTCAGGGCGACGTTCCACCTCCCGGTGGAGGTCTTTGAAGAGGCTCGGGACGCCGTGGTCTACCTGTCGGGTCCTCCGGTTCGGCTGACGCTGGCCGCCCTGGCGGAGCGGGCGTTGAGGCGAGAGCTGGACCGGCTCAAGAAGGCCCACACCGAAGGAAAGGACTTCCCGCGCCGCCGGGGTCGTCTCCGGAGCGGAAGGCCGATCGGCTCCTGACCGGCCGCGCCGGCCCGGCGAGGGCGTGCGCCCTCTCCCTCACCGGCGGAGCGTCGGGAAGGCCTACATGAGCCAGCGGCCGGCGGCGTGGCGCGCGGAGCCCGCCCTGTTCAGCGCGGGCCGTTTTGGTGTATCGTGAAGTCCCCGCCGGCCGTCGCGTTTTCGGGCGGCGCGGTCGTGTCGCACTCTCCTTCCGGGGTCGCAACGGGACGCTGGGTGTCGGGCACTCTCGCTCGAGTCAGGAGGTATCGGAGATGAGGAAAGCGTGCATCGCCGTGGCGCTCCTTCTTCTGGGAGCGGTGGCGCTCGCGGTGGCCCCGATGAAGCGCGCCGACGCTCAGGGCCAGACCATCAAGATCGGCGTGCTCTTCGACCATACCGGGCCATTCTCGGCGGCCGGCTCGCTGAACTGCTGGCGCGGCGCCAAGATGATCATCGACTACTTCAACGAGAAGGGCGGCGTGCTGGGCAAGTACAAGATCGTCCAGGTCGACGGCGACAGCCAGTCGAAGGCCGAGGCCGCCATCAACGAGGCCGAGCGCCTCTTGAACGTCGACAAGGTCGACATCCTGGCCGGCATCTATTCGAGCGCCCACGCCGTCCCGCTGGCCGAGAAGGTGGACAAGCAGAAGAGGTTCCTGTGGATCACCACGGCCATCGCCGACGCCGTCCTCAAGGACCGGAACCTCCAGTACACGTTCCGGCCGCAGCCGAACGGCGGACTCTTCGGCGCGCTGTCCGTGCAGTACATCGCGGCCTACTCGCCCGAGAAGCTGAAGAAGCCGGTCAAGGACCTGCGGGTGGCCATCATCTACGAGGACGGTCCGTACGGGACGGGCGTGGCCGCCGCCAACGAAGCGGAGGCGAAGAAGCAGGGGATGCAGGTCGCCCTCAAGGAAGGGTACTCGGCCAACGCCCCCGACCTGGGCTCGCTCGTCACCAAGCTGCGGGCGGCGCGGCCGGACGTTCTCTTTCACACCGGGTACAATCCCGACATCGCGCTCTTCCTCCGCCAGGCCAAGGAGCAGGGACTCCGGGTGCGGGCCTACGTCGGCCACGGGGCCGGCCACAGCCAGCTCGACAAGCTGAAGGAGGCGTTCGGCAACGAGATCGAGGGCTTCCACACCGTGGACCCCCCGGCGGCCCAGCTCATCGAGGCCCGCAACCTGAAGCCGGGGCTCGGCGACCTGACCCAGGAGATGGTGAAGCGCTACAAGGCGTTCGAGCCGAACATCCCGGTGGGCGCCATCGCCCCGCACGTCTCGATGGGCTTCGACAACCTGTGGATCCTCCTGAATGACGTGCTGCCGCGCGCCATCCAGAAGCACGGCGGCTTCGACCCCGAGGCGCTGGCCAAGGCCGCCCGGGAGACGGACATCCCGGAGGGCGGGACGATGCAGGGCTACGGGGTGAAGTTCCACCCGCCCGGTCACCCCATGGCCGGCCAGAACGAGCGGGCCTTCGCGGCGGTGTTCCAGGTGATCGAGGGGCAGTTCAGGCACGTCTATCCGAAGGTCATCGCGACTGCAGCGCCGGTCCTCCCCCTGCCGCCGTCATCGCCGTTTGCCGCGCGCTGACACGACCCTCGTCCGGCGCCGGGGGGGGCGCGGGCTCCCCCCGGCGCGGGGCTCGCGGCCCCCGTGCTGACGCTCACCGGCCTGACCAGGCGGTTCGGCGGCTTCACCGCGCTGAATCGTGTCGGCTTCGAGGTCGGCGAGGGCGAGATCCTGGGGCTCATCGGGCCCAACGGCTCCGGGAAGACCACCCTCTTCAACTGCGTCTCCGGCGCGCTCCGGCCGAGCGCCGGCTCGATCCGCTTCCGGGGCGAGGAGATCGCAGGATTCACCCCCGACGTCGTCTGTCATCGCGGGATCGCGCGCACCTTCCAGATCCCGCGTCCCTTCCGTAAGCTCTCGATCCTGGAGAACGTCGCCCTGGCCGCGCACTACGGCACGAACCGGCGCGACACCGAGGCCCAGGCGCGGGTCCGGGCCCGGGAGATACTGGACCTGGTCGGCCTCCCCGCCGCCGATGGCGCCTCGACCGCCTCGCTCGGCGCCGCCGGGCTCAAGAAGCTCGAGCTGGCCCGCGCGCTGGCCTCCGGCCCGGCGCTGCTCCTGGCCGACGAGAGCCTGGGCGGCCTGGACCCGGCCGAGATGGCGGCGGCCGCCGACCTGCTCAGGCGGATCCGTCGCGAGCTCAAGATCACCATCGTGTGGGTCGAGCACATCATGGCGACGCTCATGCGGGTGGTGGACCGGGTCATCGTCCTCGACCACGGCGAGAAGATCGCCGAGGGCCGGCCCCACGAGGTGGCCGAAGACGCGCGCGTGATCGAGGCGTATCTGGGCGAGAAGCTGGTGCTGACGTAGCGCCGGGCCGAGACCGGTGGCCTGTCCGGGGTAGCTCGGGATGCTGGAGCTGCGGAACGTCACGGCCGGCTACGGCCACTTCACGGCACTGTGGGACGTGTCGCTGCGGGTCGGTGCCGGCGAGGCGGTGGCCGTGGTGGGACCGAACGGCGCCGGCAAGACGACGCTCCTGCGCGTCATCTCGGGTCTGGTGCCGCCGGGGGCCGGCGCCATGGAGTTCGAGGGCGCCTCGCTCGCGCGGCGCGAGGCCCACGAGATCGTCGCCCGGGGGATCGCCCACGTCCCGGAGGGTCGCCGTCTCTTCCCGGGTCTCACCGTGGCCGACAACCTGAAGATGGGCGCCTTCCTGCCGCGCGCCCGCCGCGGCTTCCGGGAGAGCCTGGACCGCGTGTACGCGCTGTTCCCGGTGCTGGCCGAGCGCCGCCACCAGCGGGCCGGCAGCCTCTCGGGGGGCGAGCAGCAGATGCTGGCCATCGGGCGCGCCCTCATGTCGCGCCCGAAGCTCATCCTGCTGGACGAGCCCTCCATGGGCCTGGCGCCCGTGATGGTGCTCCGCGTGTTCGACTTGATCCGCCAGATCCGCCAAGAGGGGTACACGATCCTGGTCGTGGAGCAGAACGTCCGGCAGGTGTTGAAGCTCGTCGATCGAGCCTACCTCCTGGAGGTCGGGCGGATCAAGATGGAGGGGCGCGCGGATGCGCTCTCCGAGCAGGACTTCGTCCGCAAGGCCTACGTCGGTCTATAACCTCGAAGGGGGGCTACGCCCCCCTCCGAGCCACCCCCCGGGTTGCGCGGGCGAAGCCCGCGCTCGGAGCGCTTCGGCCAGAAGCGTGAGAAGGGTCGAGGGCGTGATTGGCGTAAGGAGAGCGCGGAGGACCGGGGCCTGATGATCGACCCGATCTTCCTGGCCGAGGCTGCCGTCAACGGCCTGCTGCTCGGCGGGGTCCTCGCCCTCCTCGCCCTCGGGCTGAACCTGATCTTCGGCGTCATCGACATCGTCTGGATCGCGTACGTCGACATCGTGATGGTCTGCATGTACGCCGTGTACTTCCTGGTGATGGGCTACGGCTGGCCCGTGTGGGCGGCCGGCGTCGCCGCCGTGGGGCTCGGCGCCCTGTTCGGCACGGCCGTGCATCTCCTGATCATCACGCCGATCCTGGGAAGCCCGCCGATCAACCAGCTCCTGGCCACCGGCGGCCTCCTCTTCTTCCTCCAGTCCTTCGCGACGTTCCTGTGGACCACCGATCACCGGACGGTGCGCCTCGCGCTGCCGATCGTCGAGGTCGGCGGCATGTTCCTGTCCTTCGCGCGCTTGATCGCCTTCGGCCTCTCGATCCTGGCCATGATCGGTCTCTATCTCTTCCTGACCCGGACCTACATCGGGACCGCCATCCGGGCGGTGTCGCAGGACCGCGAGGCCATGGCGCTGATGGGAGCCCGGCCCCAGCGGGTCTACATCGTCACCTCCGCTGTGGGCGGCGCCATGGCCGGGCTCGCCGCCGCGCTGCTCTCCATCCAGTACTCCGTCCATCCCTTCTTCGGCGCGGCCTTCGGCCCGCTCACCTTCATGATCTGCGTGCTGGGGGGCCTGGGGAACATGGTGGGCGCGTTCGTGGCGTCCTTCGTGATGAGCGAGATCATCTCCGTCGGCGGCGTGGTCATCTCCACCGAGATGGGATACGTGATCGCCTTCGTGGTCTTCATCGTCATGATGTTCGTCCGCCCGGGCGGGATCCTGGCCCGCCGCGAATGAAGGCCGCCCGGCTGGTCGGCGGGGTGCTGCTGGCCCTCTTGGCCGCCGCGCCCTTCCTGCCCATGCGCGGGATGCAGGACTACACCGTGCACGTCATGGTGCAGATCTTCATCTGGTCGTTCATCGGGCAGGCCTGGTCCCTGATGGGGCGGTTCGGCCTGGTCTCGCTGGGCCACGGGGCGTTCCTCGGCCTGGGCGCGTACACGACCACGCTCCTGTGGAACTTCTACGGGCTGACGCCCTGGATCGGCGGCCTGGTCGCGGTCGGCGTCACCATCGCCCTGGCCGTGGTGGTCGGCTACCCCTGCTCGCGGTTCCAGGTGGTCGGGCACTATTTCGCGCTGGTGACCCTGGCCGTGGGCGAGGTCGTCCGCCTCCTGATCATCGCCGAGCGAGACTGGACCGGCGGGTCGCTCGGCCTCACGGTCAAGCCGATCGGGGTGGACAGCCTGGTGGCCATCCAGTTCGCCGATCGGCGGGTCTTCTACTACGGCGCGCTCGGGCTGTGGCTGGCCGGCCTCTACGTCTGGGCCCGCCTGGACCGGAGCATGGCCCGCCGGGCGATGGAGGCGATCGGGGAGGACGAGACCGCCGCCGCCTCGGTGGGGATCCACGTGACGCGCTTCAAGCTCGGGATCACGGTGCTGTCGGCCGCGCTCACGGCGGTCGGCGGCATCGCCTACGCCCAGTACATCAGCTACGTGAACCCCGACACGCTGGCGGGGATCGGCGTGTCGCTCCGGATCGTCTTCGCGGTGGTCCTGGGCGGCATGTACTCGCTCCTCGGCCCCACCGTCGGCACCGCCCTCACGATCGCGCTCAGCGAGTACCTCCGCGTCGTGTTCGGCCTCCGCTTCATCGGGATGGCCGAGACCATCTACGGCTTGCTCCTGATGATCTTCATCATCTTTCTGCCGGCCGGGATCTACGGGAGTGCCCGTCAGTTCGTGGGCCGCCGCCCGGGGGCCGCTCGGGCACCGGCCTGAGTGACACCGGCCGGGTGGTCGCGGCGAGGCGCCC
>DASYQW010000072.1 GCA_036005065.1 Candidatus Methylomirabilota bacterium
GGTCGGCGAAACCTCCCCCATCGTCCGCATCGTGCGCGAGGCGCACGAGCGCGTGCTCGGGGCCCCGCCGCGGCTGACGACGGCCCTGCCGGCCGGCGCCTTCGTCACCGACGCCGCCGACATCAGCCGGGTCGGCATTCCGGCCGTGGTCTATGGGCCGTGCGAGTGGCGTCAGCTGCCGGACGAGCGAGCCCGGATGGAGGATCTCGTCCAGGCCGCCCGGGTGTACGTCCGGAGCGCGGTCGCCGCTTGCCGGGCGGCCCGGTGACCCCCTCGGCCCCCCACGGCCCGTCGGACGCCCGTCTGGCGTCGGCTTTGCTTACACTCGGGGTGATGAACACCCCCACCCTCACCGTCGAACACGGTAGGGTCAGTACTCCGGCCCAGACGAGGAGGTCACAACGATGGGACGTACGGCGACTCGGTCGATACAGAGTCGGCTCACGCTCCTGACGGCGCTCCTGATCGCCCTGCTCAGCGTGGCGCCGTCGTGGGCACAGAGCCAGACCCCCGCGCAAAAGGGCCCCTACGACCTGCCGCAAACGCCGCCGATGCAGAGTGGCGCCTACCGGCTGGACGCCGAGACGAGGCCGCATCACGTCAAGCCGGGGGGCGAGGTCACGATCGTGGCGATCGTCACCCCGAGCCAGGCGGCGCAGAGCCAGCGCGTCGACGTCGAGATCCTGGACGGGAACAATCAGAAGCTGGCCCAGCAGATTTACAGCGACCAGAACTTCGTCCCGGGTCAGACCAAGCGCTACGCGTGGAAGTGGCGCGTGCCGGCCAACTTCGCCCCAGGCAAATACACGGTCAAGGTCGGGATCTTCAGCGCGGATTGGCAGCAGCTCGTCGCCTGGGACAACCAGGCCAGCATGTTCGTCGTGGTGGGCCCGACGCAGGCTTCGCAGTAGGCGCTCCGGCCGACGGCGCGCCCGCGCGCCGTCCAGACGAATGGGAGGGGGCCTCGACGGCCCCCTCCTGGCCCACTCCCCACCTCGTCTCGAGAAGACCCTGATCGTCACCGGGAGCCCGGAGGACTGCCCGGGCGCCGGCGAAGCCGCCGGTCGGAGTCCTCCTCGATGCACCACGGAGGGGGCGCAGCCTCCCTCCGGATTCGACTCAGCTGGCCTCGCGCTGCCGGATGGGGATGACCACGAAGCCGGAAGCGACCGGAGTCCGAGTCCGGCCGCGGACCGGCCGCTCGCGGAAGGGCCACGTTCCAGTGCGCACCATCCGCGCGATGCGGCGGCTGACTGCACGCTGGTCCAGGCCGAGCAGCTGGCCGATGTGCCCCTGGACCCGGACGCCGCCTCGCCAGAGATCCACGATCGCGCGGTCCACGTCCTGCCGGGACCGAATCAGCATGTCGTGCCTGATCTCGCCGACTGCCATGGTGCTCTCCTCAAACCTGCCAACGCGACTTCATGGTGCCCTCCTGCCCGCTGCTCCGCATCACCCGAGCTCCGGCTCTGTGTAAGGCAACGGCAATGCCATGATCGGTGCGCGAAAAATCAGTGGGTTAGCGTCTTCCAGGTACTCGATTCGTCACGGTGGTGGTGGTGGTGGAAACTTGAGCAGTCTCCCGCCGGCCGAAGTACGATACCTCTACGTGGACATGCGCGACGGCGTGGCGGACCTGATCGGAGACAGCCCGGGCGTGGTGGCCGTGCGGGAGCAGGTGGGGCGGCTGCTGGCGCGGCAGGGAGAGGCGCGGCGGCTACCGCCGGTGCTGATCCAGGGCGAGACGGGGACGGGGAAGGGGCTGGTGGCGCGGATACTCCACGGGGGGGGCCCGCGGGCGGGGGGCCCGTTCGTGGACGTCAACTGCGCGGCGATTCCGGAGACGCTGCTCGAGGCGGAGATGTTCGGGTTCGAGCGGGGGGCGTTCACGGACGCGCGGCAGGCGAAGGCGGGGCTGTTTCAGGCGGCGCACGGGGGGACGATTTTTCTGGACGAGGTGGGGCTGTTACCGGAGGCGCTGCAGGCGAAGCTGTTGAAGGTGATCGAAGAGCGGGCGGTGCGGCGGCTGGGGAGCACGCGGAGTGAGGGGGTGGACGTGTGGGTGGTGGCGGCGACGAGCGAGCCGCTGCCGGGGGGGACGCAGGGGCGGCGGTTTCGGGAAGACCTCTACCACCGTCTGGCCGTGGTGACGCTGACCCTGCCGCCGCTCAGGGAGCGTGGGTCGGACATCCTCCGGCTGGCCGAGCATTTCCTGGCCGCCGCCTGCGCCGATTACGGGCTCCCGCCGAAGACCTTGTCGCCGGCCGCCCGCGCGGCCCTCCTCGCGTACCCGTGGTCGGGCAACATCCGCGAGCTCGCCAACGTCATGGAGCGGGTGGCGCTCCTCTCGGACGCGTTCACGGTGACGCCGAAGATGCTCGCGTTGCCCGACGCGGCGTCATCCCAGCGGGCCGAGCCGCCACGGGGCGAGACCCTGCGATCCGAGCCCCTGCGCGAGCACCTGCTGGCCGCGCTGCGGGGGACGAACTGGAACGTGTCCCATGCGGCGGCCCGCCTCGGGATGTCGCGCAACACGCTGCGCTACCGGATGGAGAAGTACCGGCTCGGACCGCCGCCCGCCGAGGAGCCGGTGGCGCCGGCCGCTCCGGCGCCTCTGCTCCCCGAGCCGGTTCCGGCGGGGCCCGGGCTCACCGGGGGAGGCCGCCCGGTGACCCTCTTGCGGGCCGCGCTCGTCCTGCCCTCGGGGAGCGGTCCGGCGGACGTCGCGCGTCTGCTCGAGACGCTGGTGGAGAAGGTGCAGACCTTCGGCGGCCGCCTCGAGGACATCGGAGCGCTCGGCCTGGAAGCCGCCTTCGGGGCCGACCCGCTGGAGGACGCGCCCCTGCGGGCCGCGCATGCCGCGCTGGCCATGCAGAAGGCTGCCGAGCGCGCCATTCGCCCGGACGGCCAGGACGTGGCGCTCAAGATCGGGCTCCACGCCGGGCACTTTCGCATCGAGTCCCTCGGCGGCGTGGCGGCGATCGATCGGGAGGCCCGAAGCCGGGCCGCCACGGCACTCGCCGAGCTGATCGAACGGGCCGAGCCGGGGATGATCGTCGCGACCGAGGCGGCCGTCCAGCTCCTGGAGCGCCGCTTCGACCTCGAGCCTCTCCCGCGGCAGACCGCGGCCGCCAGCGCGGCGTACCGCGTGATCCGGCGCGACCGGCCGGCCCCTGGTCTCACGCGGCGGATGGCCACGTTCGTGGGTCGCCGCCACGAGCTGGAATTGCTGCACGGGCGCCTGGCCTCGGCCGTGCTGGGACACGGCCAGGTGGTCGGTATCGCCGGGGAGGCCGGCATCGGCAAGACGCGGCTCCTCTTCGAGTTCCGCGAGAGCATCGCGGGGCGACCGGTGACGTATCTCGAAGGCCACTGCCTGGCCTACGGCAGCGCGATCCCCTACCTGCCGCTGCTCGACCTCCTGCGGAACAGCTGTGGCATCGGAGACATCGACACCCCGGAGGCGATCGCCGAGAAGGTTCGCGGTGGACTCCGGGCCGTCTCGATGGACGCTGACGAGGGGGCACCGTACCTGCTTCAGCTCCTCGGCGTGAAGGAGGGGACCGCGCGCCTGGTCACCTTGAGCCCCGAGGCCGTCAAGGGGCGGACTTTCGAGACGCTGCGCCAGATGGCGCTGAAAGGCAGCCGGCAGCGGCCGCTCATCCTCGCCCTGGAGAACCTCCACTGGATCGATCGGACGTCCGAGGAATACCTCGCCTCGCTCGTGGAGAGCCTGGCCGGCGCGCCGATCCTCGTGCTCCTGACCTACCGTCCGGGTTACCGGCCATCCTGGATCGAGAAGTCGTACGCCACCCAGGTGGCCCTCCAGCCGCTGGCCCCTGCCGACAGCCTGAGCGTCGTGCGCTCCTTCCTCCAGACCTCCAGGCTCCCGGAGTCGGTGGCCGAGATCATCCTGGCCAAGGCCGAGGGCAACCCGTTCTTCCTCGAGGAGCTGGCCCTCTCCCTGATGGAGCACGGCGACGACATCCGGGCGCCGCGCGTGCCGGACACGATCCAGGAAGTGCTGATGGCCCGGATCGACCGGCTGCCGGACGAGCCCAAGCGAGTCCTCCAGACCGCCTCCGTCCTCGGCCGCGAGTTCTCGCTCCGGCTACTCGGGGCCATCTGGCCGGGGCCCGGCGGACTCGACCCGCATCTCGTGGAGCTGAAGCGGCTGGAATTCCTCTTCGAGCAGACGACTGCCGAGGAGCCGGCCTACGTCTTCAAGCACACGCTGACCCAGGACGTGGCCTATCAGAGTGTTCCGCCGGCCCGCCGGCAGACGCTCCACGCGGCGGCCGGTCAGGCCCTGGAAGCCTTCTACGCGGACCGGCTGGAGGAGGCCTACGACCGGCTCGCCCATCACTACGCGCGGACACCGGAGGCCGGGAAGGCGATCGGCTATCTGACCCGGTCGGCCGAGCGCGCGGCCCGGACGTATGCGCATGCGGAGGCGGTCAAGCTGCTCGAGGAGGCCGTGAAGCACGTCGAGCGGATCCCGCCCGCGGAGCAGGACCGGGTCCTGCTCGACCTCCGGCTGCGCGAGGCCCACTCGCTCTACTTCCTCGGGCGGTTCCCGGAGGCGCTCGCGCTGCTCGAGCGGCAACGGGAGCCCCTCGAGCGGCTCGGGGAGCCGAGGCTGGCCGGCCCGTACTACTTCTGGCTCGGCTATACCGAGAGCCACCTCGGCGATCACGAGCAGGCGGCCGAGCACGCGGCGCGGGCCATCGCGGAGGCGACGCGCGGTGGAGATCAGGCCACGGTGGGCAAGGCCTACTACGTGCTGGCCCGCGGCGGGTTCTGGTCGGGGCGGTTCCGTCAGGGAGTCGAGGACGGCCGGCGCGCCGTCGCGATCCTGGAAGGCACAGGGGAGCCGTGGTGGCTCGGCGCGGCCCACTGGGGCGTCGCGTTCAACCACAGCTTCCTGGGCGAGTTCGCGGCCGCGCTCGACGCCGCCGCCCGGGCGCGCGCGGTAGGCGAAGCCATCGGCGATCCCCGGCTCCAGGCGTACGCCGCCTGGACGACGGGCTGGATCCACGCGGCGAAGGGCGAGTGGGACGCCGGGATCGAGGCGTGCCGCCGGAGCCTGGCGAGCTCGCCGGATCCCGTCAACACGGCGGACGCCATGAGCTTCCTCGGCTACGCCTATCTGGGCAAGGGACAGGCGCACGAGGCGATCGAGCTCCTCGAGCGGTCGATCCAGCAGTGGCGCGTGTTCCGGCATCGCCCGATGCTCGGCTGGTTCACGACGGTCCTGGGCGAGGCCTACCTCCTCGACGGCCGGCTGGACCCGGCGCGCGACTGCGCGAGCGAGGGGCTGGCGGTGAGCAGCGCCGCCGGGTTCCGCTACGGCGTGGGCATGGCCCAGCGGGCCCTGGGGCGGATCGCCGGGGCGACCGGCGATCTCCCGAGTGCCGAGCGCCACCTCGACGAGGCCCTCCGGACGTTCGCCGCCATCCAGGCCCGGCACGAGGAGGCGCGCACGGCGCTGGAGCTGGCGATCGTCGTCCACGCCCGCGGCGATCGCGCGGGCGCCGCCCGCCACCTCGCGGAGGCCGCCGTGGGGTTCCGCGCCCTCGACGTCCCTCAGTACGAAGCGCGGACCGCCGCGCTGGCCCGCGAGCTCGGCCTGGCACTCGGCTAGGTTCTTTCGGGGGGTCTCGGAAGACCCCCCCGAGGCCCCCCATCGTGGCGGCGCCAAAGCCGCCGCTCGGAGCTCTCCTCGATGCACCACGCGCTCGATGGTCGGCGACTGGTTACTCCGACACACTCCCCTCAAAGAGGGCGCGGAGCTTCCCGGGGGCGCACCGCGCCGACGGGCTTCCACCGCCAGGGAGTCCTGTGCCACAGGAGCCGCCCCACCCCGGTGGCAGCGGTCACGGTCAGCCAGGCCGCGGCGAGCGCGGCGAAGGGCGCTCCCTGCGCCAGGTGCCGGTAGCGGCTGATGACCCCGTAGGCGAAGAGGTCGCCACCATAGAAGCTGTGGTAGATGCCCGGGTCGGCGGGAAAGGCGACGGCGTCCGGGATGGTCTGGGCCCCGATCGCATAGAAGGGGGCGACGTGGGCGATGCTCAGCAAGGCGGCGGCGAGCACGAACCGGTACGGGCTGGCGAGGAGCAGCCCCAGGGCGAGTAGCGCGAACCAGTAGGCGCGCTGCGCGCCGAGGACCGCGACGTCCCGGAGGGCCAGCGCGCACCCGCGGGCCAGGGTCCGGGGCCAACCCCCGGCCGTGCGCATCACCCGGTCCAGGCCGTGCAGCACCTCGCTGACGCTCATGGACCGCCATACCAGCCGCGTGTCGTCGCCGGTGGCCCCGAGCTGCTCCCCCTCCAGGACCAACCACGTGAGCGCCCCCCGGCCCAGCGCGCCGTAGAAGTAGTGTCCGTGCTTCGCCTGGCCGGCGACGAGCAGTGGGACCACGAGAACCGCCACCAGACCGATCGCCACCGCGGCCCCCGGCAGGGCGCGCCGGGCCGAGCCGGCGCCTTTCCAGACGCCGGCGATGATCACGACGAGGGCGGCGGGCAGGTAGGGGAGCCGGGTCAGGCAGAGTCCGGCCGCCAGTCCGCCGGCGAGCAGGGTCCGGACCCACGACATCCCGGGCCGAGCCGTCCAGCATGCCAGCGCCACACCCAGGAAGAGACACAGCTCGAGCGGCGTCCGGTATCCTCGGGCGGCGTCGAACACGAGGTAGGGGCTGCCGGCCAGGAATCCCGCGGCCAGGGCCCCGATGAGCCTGGAGCGGAAGAATCGACGGCCAGCCAGATAGGTGAGGCAGACACCGAGGATCGCCAGGCCTATCGTCAGCAGGCGGAGGGCCAGGTGGGAGGCGCCGGTCAGCCGGAAGAATCCGTTTCCGAGGGCGACGAAGAGAGGTTCCCAGGGGCCGAAGCCGGCCGAGTAGAGTCCGTGATCCGGGGAGCCCCAGGTGAAGCGCTGCATGTAGTCGAGGTACGTCGCGGCGTCCGCCTCGAGCGGGAAGCGGTAGGTGGTGAGGAACTCCGCCCAGCGGAGCGAGACCGCCCCGGAGATCGCGCAGGCGGCCGCCGTCGTCGCGACCGCGGCTCGGCCGCGTCCACCGCGCAGCCCGGTGCGGGCCCAGCGCGCCGTCGCCGCGACCGCCGATCCGATCAGGAGGAGCCAGGCCCCCGGCCCGGCCAGCGCCCGGAGGGCCGGGAAGGCAATCGCCGCCGCGACCATCAGCGCGGGCAGCAGCCCGGCGAGGATCATGGCCCGGCGCCTCCCCAGCCAGTCTCGCGCGCCGACGAAGATCGCCACCGGGGCGAGCAGCACGCGGCCGGCGAGCGGGAGATTCGGGAGGCGGGCGGGCGGGGGGCTGTCGCTGGTCACGAGGTCGAGGCGATCGAGCACCAGCGCCTCCCGGGCGGTCGGGTTCTGGCCCTCGAAAGCCAGCCAGAGGCGGGGGCCCGCGGCGCCGACGAGCAGCGGGCTCAGGTCGACGACCTCGTTGTTCAGATGCCGGTTACGGAACGCCTCCCGCCAGGTGCGACCCTCGTCGGTGGAGACCGCGAGCCGGCTGGTCACGGGCGGGGGCGCGTAGAACCACAACCGCGCGACGACCTGAGTGTGGCCAGGTCGCGGGTAGGCGAGCGTGAGCCTTCCGGACGCGCCCGGCCGGAGGCACCAGCCGTACGTGCACGCCACGAATCCCTCCACGCTCACGAGGTCTCCGGGCGCGCGGGGGCGACCCGCGTCGAAATCCTCGACGTGACGCGCGTAGGTCACGTGCTCGGCCCGCAGGGCGTCGAGTCGCGGACCCTCGAGCAGGCAGGCGAGCGCGAGACCCCAGGTCACCAGGGCCAGCCGGTGCCGGCGCCCTCTCGCCACCTGGCCGACGACTCTACCCGTCCCGCCAGCGGGCCAGTCGCCCCTCCAGAACCCGCATTCCCCGGGTGGCGACCACCCCGAGCGCGACGAGCGTGACGACGGCGGCGAGGACGTCGGCCGAGCGAAGCCGAGCGCCTCCCACTGGCCGGGACTGTACTCGGAGAGCTGTTGCGCGTCAACATCTCGGCGTTCGCCACCATCGCGGCCGGGAGCACCGGCCGCGGCGTCCATCGCCCGGTGACTCGAGACCAGGTTGTCGAACCCGGGCAGATGGACTATCGTGGTCACCCGTCGGACGGGAACGCATGCCTGGTCGTGCCGCAGTCATGGAGATCGCGGACATTTCCCCCTTGGCCGCCGGCGGAATCGTCCGGGTGGACCCGGGGGAGCTGCGGTTCCTCGATCGCCAGGGCCTGGAGCGCCGTTGAGCGACGATCCCGACGCGCCGAGTACGCGGCCCGCCGTCCTGGCGCGGCTGCAGGGCAGCGGCGGGGTGATCTCGTTCGCCATGTTCTTCGGCAGCTTCGCCTGGTCGTTCGTCTTCGTCAGCCTGCCGTTTTACATCCAGGCCATCAGCACGGTGGACGAGGCGGCGACGCTCCGCTGGACGGGCTGGATCGTCGGGATCACCTCGCTGGTCAGCGTGCTGACCAACCCGTTGTGGGGGCGACTCGCCGGGCGCGGCAACCCGAAGATCTGTTACGTCCTCGTCGAGGCGCTCCAGGGCGTCGGCTTCTTCGGCCTGGCGATCGCCCGGACGCTGCTCGAGCTGTTCGTCGCCCGGCTCGTCCTCGGTGTCATGGGAGCCAGCTCGACGTTCGCGTTCATGCTGGCCGGGCGGGCCAGCGATCCGGCGGAGGTCCGCCGGCAGGTCGCGCTGGTGCAGACCGCGATGATGGTCGGCGGCGTGATCGGCCCGCTCGCCGGCGCGGTGGCCGCCGTCCGCTTCGGCTTTCGGGCCTCCTTCGTGATCGGGGGTCTCGTGCTGCTCGGCTGCGCGGGCTTCGTCGCCTGGGCGGTGAGCCTGCCCGCCGGACCGGAGCCGACACGGTTGGACCCGCGCCGGCTGCGGGTGATGGACGTGGTGACCGCGGCCGCTATCGTCCTGGCAGGGTCGGTCCATTTGTTCTTTCTCGCCCCGGTGTTGCCGCAGGTGTTGCCGGGGCTCGGCGTGGTGGATTCCGACATGGTCGAGGTGGGCGGGGTGGTGATCTTCGCGTCGTCCGCGGCCGCCGCGCTCGGCGGGTTCGCCGCCCCGCGCGTGGCGCGCCTCGCCTCGGAGCGGCGCCTGGTCGCGCTCCTGCTGGCCGCATCCTCGCTCCTGCTGGCCGCCCTCGGGATGCTCGGCTCCGTCTGGACCTACACGGCGGTGCGATTTCTTCAGGTACTGTGCATCGCGCCCGTCTTTCCGCTCGTGGTGGCCCGGATCGCGCAGTACGCCGGGGGCGACGCCATCGGGATCGTGAACTCGGCGCGGATCGGCGCCTCCTTCGTCGGGCCCGTCGTCGCGACTTCGATCTTGGCCTCGTCGTCTCCGGCCGCCGTCTACCTCGTGCTGGCCGCCGGCGGCCTGGCCTGCGTCCCCTTGCTCGGTCTGCCGGGACCCGAGGACCGCGCCCGCGGCGCTCGTCTGCCGCCTGATCGACCGTGAGATGACCACGCCGCCCGCCGGACCCGCCGAGCGCTCCAGTTTCTGGGACCAGGTGGGCGCCTCGTTCCCGTCGCTCAAGGGCGCCGCGTCCACGGCCTATTACCTGGAATGCGAACGGCGACTCTTCGAGCTCTACGCCCCGGAGCTCCGCAACCTCGTGACCCTGAAGACCGACCTGTGGGACGAGGCGAAGAACACGGAGATCCTCCGCTGGGTGGCCGAGCAGGGCGCGCGACCGACGGGGGTCGACATCGCCTTCGACATCGTCCGGGAGGCGCGGTGCGTGCTGGGGAAGCCCGTGCCGGGCTTCGCCGTCGGGGACGTCCGCTACCTCCCGTTCAAAGACCGCTCCGTCGACCTCGTCTATTCGATGGGCACGATCGAGCATTTCCCCGAGTACGCGCTCGCCACGAGGGAGATCTGCCGCGTGCTGAAGCCCGGGGGAACGGCGATCGTCGGCGTGCCGAACAAGTGCGATCCCTTCCTCCGCCCGCTCCTGGTCCACGTCCTCAACCTGTTCGGGTGGTACGGCTACGGGATGGAGAAATCCTTTACCCCGGGCGAGCTCCGCGGTCTGGTCGAGGCCGCGGGTCTCCGGGTCACGGCCACGACCGGCATTCTCTTCATCCCCGGGTGGCTTCGCATGCTCGACCTCTGGTGCCACACCCGGGGCTCGCCAGCCGTGGCCCTGACCCGTCTCCTGGTCCGGCCGTTCGCCTGGCTCTACCGGCACGTGCCGGCCGTCCACCGCCACGGCTACCTCGCCGTCGCCGTCGCGGAACGCCCGAGGTCGCTCCAGCGGGCTCTCGCCCGCTGAAATCGTCGTGGACGGGCGAGCGAGGCTCCCGCTCCGAGCGCGGGCTTTGCCCGCGCAACCTCTCGGAGGGGGCCGCAGAGGCCCCCTCCGAAGAAACTAGCTCGGGGGATCGGGGAGGCGCAGCGCGACCAGGAAGCCCAGCAAGGGCATCAGGGCGGCCGCCCAGAGCGCGGTGACGACGCCCCAGTGGTCGGCGACCCAGCCCAGGACCGCGACGCCCAGCCCGCCGGTGCCGATGGCGAGGCCGACGATCAGCCCCGAGGCCATCCCGATGTTCCGCGGCAGGTAGGCCTGGGCGAGCACCACCGACACGGTGAACGTCGAGATCAGGACGAAGCCGAGCGCGCCGAGCAGGATCACGCTGAGCAGGCCCCGGGTGAGCAGGACGCTGGCGGCCAGCGGCGCCGCCAGCAAGAAGATGATCACGATGTACTTCCGCGCCCCGATGCGATCGGCGATCGGGCCCGCCACGAGGGTGCCGACGGCACCCGCGCCCAGGAAGACGGCGAGCAGGGTGCCCACCAGGCGGGGGTCACCGCGGAGGACGTCCAGGTAGTAGAACGGGATGAAGGTCGTGAAGCCGAGCTGGGTCCAGGAGCGTACGGTGACGACCCCGATGAGGAGCAGAATGCCTCCGACCATCGTGCGGCCCCTGGCGGTCGCCGTTTCGTGGGCACGCGAGGCCGTGGAGATGGAGACGGACAGGCGGGGCAGCACGGTCATCAGCAGCCCCGCCACCAGGACGCCGGGAACGAGCAGGCCCAGGCTTCCTCGCAGCCCGACCCCGGTGACGAGCGCCGTGATGAGCGGCGGTCCGGCCGCGATGCCGATGTTCCCGCCGGTCGAGAAGATGGAGAGACCGGTGGCCTTGCGGTCGCCCGCGACCTGACTGGCGGCGCGGAAGCCCTCGGGATGGTACGCGGCGACGCCGAGGCCCGAGATCACCACCAGCCCCAGCACCGCGGCGTAGGACGGGGCGAGGCCCGTGAGCGCGATACCCAGCGAGGCGAGGACGACCGACAGCGGCAGGAGCCAGCGGCGCGCCGTCTGGTCGGCGAGGTACCCGAAGAGCGGCTGGATCAGCGACGACGTGATGGTGGCCATGAGGACGATGGTGCCGGTGGCGGTGTACGAGAGCTCGAGGGCGGTGCGGAGATAGGGCAGGATCGCGGGGAGCGCGCCCTGATTGACGTCGATCACCAGGTGCCCGAGGGCAAGGAGCGCGAGGAGGCGCACCTTCGGGCGCTCCCGCTCGGCCGGCACCGCCGGCACGACGGCGGGCCCCGGGGCCACGACGGGAGCGAACGCCAGGTCGCGATCGCGCGGCGTGCTCATGACGGCATACTACGGGAGGGGTAGCCGACCGGCAACCGCGGCGCGGGGCCGACGGCTGTCGCCGGCTCAGCGCGCGGCGGACTGTCCGGAACCAGTCCGACGAGTCTAGCCGCTTTTGGGCGCGTTCAGAAGGGGATTCCAGACCCGAAACGGAGCCCGCCGCCGCGCTTGACGCTCCTGCCGGACGCGGCCGATACTCGGTCGCGGCATGCCCTGGCAGGACTACCACACCGTCTGGGCCCTCCTCGTCTTCGGCTGGATCGGTAACTACATGATCCGGATGGCGTTCTCGCCGCTTCTCCAACCGGTGATGGCCGAGTTCGGGCTGAGGCACGCCGAGGCGGGCTTCCTCTTCTCCGTCTTCTTTTACGGCTACATCGCCATGCTGGTCCCCGCCGGGCTGCTC
>DASYQW010000073.1 GCA_036005065.1 Candidatus Methylomirabilota bacterium
ACCTCTTCCCCCATCAGGAACACGCGCTCGTCCCGCTCCATCTCCTCGCGGTGCGCGTGATTGAGCGCGTCCCGGTACGTGATCACCGCCATCTCGAGCCCTCCTCCTCGGCCTCTACCTTCGGCCTCGTGACCTGCCGTCCCAGCTTCCCGGGGGGAGGCAGGCCCGATCCGTTCGCCGAATGGCGAACGGCCCGGCTTCGCCGGGAGGGCATTCTCCGGGGGGCGCAGCCCCCCTCCGAGAGTCTAGGCATAGACGTCCTCGAGCAGCCACTCGGACGGCGGCTCGGGCGACGTCTCCGCGAACTCGACCGCCTCGGTCACGCGCGCCTCCACCTCGTCGGTGAGGGCCTTCCAGCCCGCCTCGTCGAGGTGCCCTTCTCGGAGGAGCTGGTCCCGGAACCCGGCGATCGGATCGCGCAGCTTCTCCTGGTCGACCTCGTCCTTGGTCCGATAGATGGCCGCCGACGGATCGCGCATCGAGTGCCCGCGGAACCGGTAGGTGCGCGCCTCGATGAGGCTGGGGGTCCGCGACTCGCGCGCCCGGTCGACGGCGCGGCCGACGCACTCCCGCACGGCCACGACGTCCATCCCGTTACACGCCTCGCCGGGAATCTTGTACGCTTCGGCGAACTTGTAGATCTCGGTCTGGGCCAGCGCCCGATGGATGGCGGTGCCCATCGCGTAGCGGTTGTTCTCGCAGATGTAGACGACCGGCAGCTTCCACAGCGCGGCCAGGTTGAGCGACTCGTGGAACTCCCCCTGCGGCACGGACCCGTCACCGAAGAAGCACAGGATCACCTGGTCGCGTTCCTCGTAGCGAATGGCGAAGGCGACCCCGGCGGCGATCGGCAGGTAGCCGCCGACGATCGCGTGGCCGCCCAGGAAGTTCACGCTGCGGTCGAAGAGGTGCATCGAGCCGCCCTTGCCCTTGGAGACCCCGGTCCGCCGCCCGTACAGCTCGGCCATCAGGCGCTTGGGATCCGCCCCCTTGGCCAGGGCGTGCCCGTGCTCGCGGTAGCCGGCGATCGCGTAGTCGTCCGGCCGAAGGGTCGAGATGGCTCCCACCGCCACCGCCTCCTGGCCGATGTAGAGGTGCAGGAACCCTCCGATCTTCCCGAGGGCGTACATCTCGCCCGCCTTCTCCTCGAAGCGCCGGATGAGGAGCATCTGGGCGAGGAGGTCCCGCCAGGGCTTGCCGTTCTCCCGCCCGACCTCTCGCTTGGGCGCCGCCGCCTTGTCCTTGCTTGCCACGGCCTACCTCCTCCGTCGTCCTGCCGTCCGCCGCCGGCTCACCAGCGCATCAGCGACAGATCGTCGACGCTGATCCGATAGCGGGTCCGAAAGATGGCCACGATGATGGCGAGCCCCACGGCCACCTCGGCGGCGGCCACCGTCATCACGAAGAACACGATGACCTGGCCGTCGACGACTCCGCGGGCGTGCCCGAACGCCACGAAGGCCAGGTTCGCGGCATTCAGCATCAGCTCGATCGACATGAAAATCACGAGGGGGTTCCGCCGCACCAGAACCCCCACCACCCCGACCGTGAAGAGCACGGCCGACAGGGCGGCGTAGTAGACGGGCGGCACCATCGCTCGGCCCGCCTTCTAGGTGACCCGCCGCTTCGCCAGCGCGAGGGCCCCGATCAGGGCCGCCAGCAACAGGACGGCCGTCACCTCGAAGGGCAGCAGGTAGTCGGTGAACAGGAGCTGCCCGATCGTCCGCACCCCGGTCGGCGGCCCCGCCGGGACCTGGCGCGCCGCCGCGCCCGGCAAGACCATCACCACCACGAGCCCCAGCAGGCCCGCGAAGGGCAGGGCCAGCATGCGCTGGGGCCCCAGGGGATCCGGGCTGGCCTCCGCCTTTCCCGGCACCAGGAGCATGATGGCGAAGATGAACAGGACCATGATCGCGCCCGCGTAGATGATCACCTGGGCGAGGGCCAGGAACTCGGCGCGCAGCATGAGGTAGAGGACGGCCACGCAGAACAGGTTGGCCACCAGGAACAGCGCCCCGTGAAGCGGGTTGCGGCGGACCACCAGGCCGACCGCCGAGGCGATAGCGCCGCCCGCCACGATCAGGAACATCGCCCATTCCACTAGTCTTCTCGGAGGGGGGCTCCGCCCCCCTTCCGAACCTCCCCCCGAGTGGCGCGGGCGGAGCCCGCGCTCGGAGCGCTTCGGTGACGAGCGCGTGGGAATTCCACCCGCGCCGACGTCGGTCCAGCGTGTGACAGAAGCGCCATGGCGCCACACACCGAACGCTGGCCGGCCACTAGGGGAACCCCCGCCGGATGACCGCCGCCGGGGGCTGCACGGTCGGCAGCCCGTCCGCGCCTGCCGGCTCGAGCCCGAGCAGGACCTCTTTGGAGTAGATCATCCCGGCCCGGCTGTACGCCGAGAATTCGAGGATGCCCGTGTCCATCCGGATGGCATCCTCGGGACACGCCTCCACGCAGTAGCCGCAGAAGACGCACTTGCCGAGGTCGATGTCGAAGCGCTCCGGGTACTTCTCGATGTCGGGATTCGGGTGCTCGGCCGCCACGATGTAGATGCAGTGGGCCGGGCACACCGTCTCGCACATCATGCAGGCCACGCAGCGGGGCGACCCGTCCTCCCGTCGGACCAGCCGGTGGAGGCTCCGGAGGCGCGGGGCGAGCGGGCGGCGCTCCTCGGGCCACTGGTAGGTGACGGCGCCCTTCCCGCCCGAGAGCCATCGCCCCATGTTGCGGAAGAAGTGGCCGGCCGTCACCCCGAGCCCGATCAGCACCTCGACCAGGTACAGGCGCTGGCGGGGGGAGGCGGGCACCTGCCGCGTGACCAGGACCGGCTTCAAGGTCGCCATCGACCTATCCACGGGAGGGGGCCATTGATCGCGCGGGCTTCGCCCGTTGGGGCCCCCTCCCAAACCTGCCCCGCCTCTCGGGCCGGGCGGGTGGGCCCGCCGGCAATGCCCGCGCTCGGACGCTGCTCGCTCCACCGCACGGTCAGTCGGACGCGCCGGATCACTGCGATGGACTCCTAGAGGAGCAGGACCGCGGCCGTGACCACGATGTTCAGCACCGCGAGCGGGAGCAGCCCGAGCCAGCCGAGCCGCATCGCCTGATCGTACCGGAACCGCGGCAGGGTCCAGCGGACGAGCATGAGGAACCAACACATGAGGACCACTTTCAGGACGAAGGCCCCGATCTGGAGCGCCACCACGACGAGGTGGGGCAGCCCCACCGAGAGCCCGCCGGGAAACTGGAAGCCGTCCGCGAAGAGCCACGGCACCTGCCAGCCTCCCAGGAACAGGGCGGTCGTCATCCCGGCGATCACGACCGTCTCGACGAAGTCCGCCATCATGAACATGCCGAACTTCATCCCGCTGTACTCGATGAAGTAGCCGATGATCTCGGACTCGCCTTCCGGGAAGTCGAAGGGGATGCGCTTGGTGGACGCGATCCCGGCGGTGAGGAACAGGATGAGGCCGAGCGGCTGCGTGAAGATCCCCCACTTGGGGATGACCCCCGCCCAGTAGGCGCCCTGGCCGCGGGCGATCTCCTGGAGGTCGAGCGAGCCGTAGACCATGCAGACGCCCATGATCGAGGCCCCGATGGCGATCTCGGCCGAGATCATCAGAGCCGCCGCCCGCTGCCCGCCGAGGAGGGCATAGTTGTTGGCCGACGCCCACCCCGCCAGGAGGACGCCGTACACGCCCATGGAGAGCATGCCGAAGACGTAGAGGATGCCCGCGTTCAGCGCCACCGCCTGGAGCGAGATCTCGCGCCCGCCCACCCGCAGGACGTCGCCGAAGGGGATGGTGGCGAACCCGGCCAGGGCGAAGAACACGGACACGAACGGCGCCGCCAGGAAGAGCGCCCGATCGGCCCGAGCGGGGATGAAGTCCTCCTTCGTCAGCATCTTGATCGCGTCGGCCAGCGGATGGAAGAGCCCGATCAGGCGCAGCCCGAAGATCGATGCGCGATTGGCCCCGACGCGGTCCTGCATGACCGCCGACTGCTTGCGCTCGACCCACGTCATGAGGCCGCCCAGGTTCAGGACGAACCCCATGACGAATCCGACCTTGGCGACCGCGATCCCGAGATCGACGGCCAGGGCGCTCACGCGCGCGCCCTCGCCCAATCGACGCCGACGGAGCCTCCCGGTGGGACCGGGCCGGGGGCGACCCGGAGCGACGGGTATCGGCCCGGGCCGCTCATGAGCGCGCGGCCTCCGTCGGCTCCGCTACCCGCGCCCCCTGGTCCCGCAGCGTCCGGTAGTCGAGCCCGGCGAAGGCCGGCACCGCCGCCGCCAGCTCGCGGAAGACGTGCTCGGCCCGGGCCGGGCGCCAGTCGTGGTCCAGGGCCCGGGCCACCTCGGCGAGGATGTCCCAGTCCGCCCGGGCCTCTCCCGGCGGCGGCACCGCCGGCCAGAAGCGCTGGACCCGACCCTCGAAGTTCGTGAAGGTGCCGTCGCGCTCGACGTACGCCGCGCTCGGCAGGACGAGGTGCGCCCGCTCGCTCGTCTGATTCGCGTTCGCACCCTGGAAGACGAGGCACCCGACGCGATCGAGCGCGGCCCGCACCTCGCCCGGGGGCCAGCCCGACGCCAGCAGGTCGTGGCCGAACACCCACAGGACCCGAAGCCGTCCCGCCGCGGCCGCCGTGATCACGTGGGCGCCGTCGGCGGCGCCGGCGGGCTCCCCCCCGATCAGCTCGGCGCCGCGCGTGTTGGGGTTCTTGTCGGCCCGGATCAGGAAGTCGTCCTGGAACCCCGGGGCCGGCGGGGGCACGCGGAAGTCGAGGTGACGGGAGAGCCCGAGGGCCTCGCCGAAGAGCCGCCGGGCCATCCAGAGGTCCTCGTTCGCCATCTGGGGGGAGAGCAGCACGCCCACGGCGCCCGGAGACGCCTCCCGCAGGCGGGCGGCGAGGGTCGCCACCATCTCCGGCCACGCCACCACCCGGCGGGCGCCGGGCTCGCGCACCTCGGGCACCTGAAGCCGGCTCGGGGCGTCCAGGGGATGGAACCCGTAGCGGCCCTCGTCGCACATCCACCACCGGTTGACCCCGGCGTTGAACCGCGGCTTGAGCCGGGCAATCCGCCGGCCCCGGGACTGGTGGAGCCGCCGGGTGTTGGTGTGGACCTCGATGTTGCAGCCGCGGGCGCACCCCGGGCAGATCGACTTCACCCGCTCGAGGTACCAGACCCGCACGCGGAAGCGGAAGTCGCGGTCGGTGAGGGCTCCGACCGGGCAGATGTCGATCACGTTGCCCGAGTAGGGGTTGTCGAGCGTGCTGCCCGGGAACACCCCGATCTCCGAGTGATCGCCCCGGTTGAAGATCCCGAGCTCCCCGGTTTTGGTGACCTCGTCACAGAAGCGCACGCAGCGCGAGCAGAGGATGCAGCGCTCGGCGTCCAGCATCACGTATCGTCCGAGCGGCACCGCCTTCGGCTTGTGAACCTTGTCGTCGATCATCCGCGGCTCGTAGAGCCCGTGCTGCATGTAATAGATCTGGAGCCAGCACTCCCCCGCCTGATCGCAGACCGGGCAGTCGAGCGGATGATTGATGAGGTGCCACTCCATCACCGATCGGCGCGTCTCCAGCACGCGCTCGGTGCGGGTCTGGACGACCATCCCGTCGGCCGCCAGGGTGTTGCAGGCGATCGTCGGGCGCGGCGTCTTCTCGATGTCGACCATGCAGAGCCGGCAGGCGCCGGCGATCGAGAGGGCGGGATGGTAGCAGTAATGCGGGACCTCGATCCCGACCCGCCGGGCGGCCTCGATCAGGTTGGTCCCCGGGGGCACCTCGACCGGCTTGCCGTCGATCGTCAGCGTGGGCATGGGATCCGCGCAGCCATGCCGGCTCAGTGGGCCCCGGCCGAAGCCGGGACCCGGCCGGCTCGGCCCGGGTGGACGTCGCAGGCGCCGTGCCGGATGTGGTAGTCGAACTCGCCGCGGAACTTCTCGACGTACGAGATGTAGGGGCCGATGGCCCCGTCGTAGAACGCGCAGATGGTGGTGCCGATCCCGCGCTTGGCCACATCCACGATGGTGTCGGGATCCTGGGGCACGCCCTTGCCGGCCAGGATCCGGCCGGCGATCTTGTAGATCCAGCCGGTGCACTCGCGGCAGGGGGTGCATTGCCCGCACGACTCGTGGGCGTAGAAGCGGGCCACGACCCACAGCGCCTCGGGAATGCAGGTCGTCTCGTCCATCACGATGACGCCGGCCGAGCCGGCCATCGTCCCCGCACTCTTGAGCCCGTCGACGTCCATGCTCACGTCGATCTCGTCCGCCTTGAGGATGGCCGCCGACGAGCCCCCCGGAACAACCGCCTTGAGGGGCCGGCCGCCGCGAATCCCCCCCGCCTCACGGTAGATCAGGTCGCGCAACGTGATGGACACGGACGCCTCGTATACTCCGGGCCGGGCGACGTGGCCCGAAACCGAGTACATCCGCGTCCCGCCCTGGCTCTTGGTGCCGAGGGCCGCGAACCACTGCCCGCCGCGCGCGATGATCGGCGGCAGGCAGCAGAGCGTCTCGACGTTGTTGACGATCGTCGGCGCCCCGAAGGCGCCGCGAACGGCCGGGAACGGCGGCTTGACCTTCGGCCACCCCTTCTGGCCCTCGAGCGAGGAGATCAGCCCCGTCTCCTCGCCACAGATGTAGGCACCGGCTCCGCGGTGGACGATGATCCGGTGATCGAAGCCCGAGCCCAGGATGTTCCGCCCCAGGAGCCCCGCCCCCTCCGCCTCGCGCACCGCCTCCGCGAAGATCCGCCAGGGGCGCACGTACTCGCCACGGATGTAGACGAACGAGGTCTCGCACTCGATGGCGTAGGCGGCGATCAGCATCCCCTCGATGAGGGCGTGAGGATCGCGCTCGAGGAGGTACCGGTCCTTGAAGGTGCCCGGCTCCCCTTCGTCGGCGTTCACGACGAGGTAGACGGGCGCCGTGCGCTTCTGCGGGATGAAGCCCCACTTGGTGCCGGTCGGGAACCCCGCCCCGCCGAGGCCGCGCAGGTTCGCCTGCTTGACCTCGGCCGTGATGGCATCGGCGCCCAGGCCGATGGCCTTCCGCAGGGCCTGGTATCCCCCGGTCGCCTGGTAGCCGGCCAGCGTATGAGAGTCCGGGCGCTCGAAGTTGCGCATGAGGACGCGCTCGGCCATCAGCGCAGGCCCTCCAGGACCCGATCGATCGTCTCGGGGGTGAGCGGCCCCACGTAATCGTCGTCCACCTGCATCATCGGCGCCATCTCGCACGCGCAGAGGCACTCGACCCGCAGCAGGGTGACCCGCCGGTCGGGCGTCGTCTCGCCCGCCTCGATGCCGAGACGCTCCTGGAGGTGGCCGATCACGTCCTCGGCCCCGAGGAGGGCGCAGGAGAGGTTGTGGCAGACGGCGAGGACGTGCCGCCCGACCGGCTTCTGGAAGAAGAGGGTGTAGAAGGTCACCACCTCGTGGACGTGCGCCGGCGACAGGTCGAACAGCTCGCCCACGTACGCCTCGACCTCGGGGGCGATGTGGCCGAAGGTCTCCTGGGCCATCCGGAGGACCGGGAGGAGGGCCGCGCGGCGCTCGGGGTACAGGGCCTGCAGCTCGCGCACTCGGCGCAGCTGCTCATCGGAGAACGCGAGGGTCGAGGCGGTCTCCGGCCTCACCGCTCGAGCTCGCCGGCAATCATATTGATCGACCCGAACGTCGGGACCATGTCGGCCATCATGCCGCCCTCCAGCATGCGGTGGAGCGCGGCCATCGGCGGCAGGCACGGCGGCCGGCAGCGCACCCGGTAGGGCCGATCGGAGCCGTCGGAGACGACGTAGAAGCCGAGCTCCCCGTTGGCCCCCTCAACCGCGAAGTAGGCCTCGCCCGCCGGCGGCCGGATCCCGAAGCCATCCATGATCAGCATGAAGTGCTGCATCAGGCCCTCGATCGAGCCGTAGGTGACCTCCTTGGACGGCAGGACCGCGCGCTTGTCCGGCGCGTTCACCGCCTGGTGAAAGGGACGCTCCTGACCCCGGAGGTTCGGTGAGAGCGTGATGGGCACGAGGAGCAGGCCGTCGGTCTTGCCGAGCTTTCCCCGGTCGACGTACTCCGAGGGCGTCGTGAAGGGCCGCCCTTCGAAGTCCACGTTCACCGGCCCGGCCGGCATGGCGCGGAGGGCCTGCTCGACGATCCGCATCGACTGTTCCATCTCGGCCATCCGGACCAGGTAGCGATCGTAGTTGTCGCCGACGTCGCCCACCGGGATCTCGAAGTCCAGCCGGTCGTAGACCCAGTAGGGCGTCGCCCGCCGGACGTCGAACGGGACGCCGCAGGCGCGCAGGAGGGGACCGGTGATCGCGTAGCTGATCGCGTCCTCCCGGGAGATGACCCCGATGCCCTTCATCCGATCGACGAAGATGCGGTTGCCGGTCAGGAGCTTGTGGACCTCGTCGAGAACCGTCCGGGTCTCCTGGAAGGCCTGGCGCACGGCCGGCTCGAACTCGGGTGGCAGGTCGGCCTTCACGCCACCCACCCGCCCGTACGAGATGGTGAGGCGCGCCCCCGTCACCTTCTCCACCACTTCCCACAGGAACTCCCGGGCCTTGATCATGTAGAGGAAGACGGTGAAGGCCCCCAGCTCCATGGCGCTGGCGCCGATGCACGTGAGGTGATCGGTGATCCGCGAGATTTCGCTCATGATCACGCGGATGTACTGGCAGCGCTCGGTCACGTCGATCCCGAGGAGCTTCTCGACGGCCGAGGCGTAGCCGAAGTTGTTGATGAGGGGCGACACGTAGTTGAGCCGGTCGGTGTAGGGCATGGCGTTGTTGTACGGACCGCCCTCGCAGTGCTTTTCGAAGCCTCGATGGAGGTAGCCGATCTCGACGTCGGTCTTGACCAGCCGCTCCCCGTCGAGCTCGGCGAAGATCCGGATGATGCCGTGCATCGCCGGGTGGGACGGACCGATGTTGACGAGCAGGTTCTCGGTGCCGTCCGCCGGCGGCGGCTGCGGGAACGTCCCCTCGCCGAGGAAGATCTCTCGCACCTGGCGGGTCGGCTGCTCGTGCGGGTCCGCCACGGGTCGTCTCAATCCAGCGTGGGGCGGGAGCGCCTGCAGCAGCCTGCTGCTTCGCGTCGTCCCCGCCCGGACAGGTCTCGCATCGATTTCTTCACCGGGGTCAGTTCCGGGGGCCGACCAGCGGCTGCCGCCGGTTCATCGGGTAATCCTTCCGGAGCGGGTGTCCCACGAACTCCTCGTACATGAGGAGACGCCGGGGGTCCGGGTGGCCGTCAAAGCGGATCCCGAACATGTCCCAGACCTCGCGCTCGTACCAGTTGGCGATCCCCCACAGCGGCACCGCCGTCGGCACGACCGGGTCGTCCTCCTCCACGCCCACCTTGACCCGCACCCGGTGGTTTTCCGACACCGAGTAGAGGATGTAGACGATCTCGAAGCGGGGGCCCGCCTCCCGCCCCGGATAGTTGAGGTAGTCGACCGCCGTGAGGTCCATCAGCATGTCGAGCCGGAGCGCCGGCTCGTCCCGGCAGAACCGGAGGACGTCGAGGACCACCCCCCGGTCCACGACCGCGGTGTGGTCGCCGCGGTGATCGTGGGTGGCCAGGACGGCCGCACCGAAGCGCTCCTGGAGCCGCGCGAGAATCGCCGATCCGTCCATGGGAAATGGTCGAGGCGCCGAGGCGGGAGCCGGCTACCGCTGCTTCTCGGCGACGATCTTCTCCTGGAGCTTCATCAGGCCGTCCAGCACGCTCTCCGGGCGCGGCGGGCAGCCGGGGATGTACACGTCCACCGGGATGATGGTGTCGATCCCCTGGACCACCGCATAGTTGTCGTAGAACCCGCCGGTGCAGGTGCAGACCCCGAAGGCCACCACCCACTTCGGCTCGGTCATCTGGTCGTAGACGCGCTTGAGGACCGGCGCCATCTTGTGGTTGATCGTGCCGACCACGAAGAGCACGTCGGCCTGGCGCGGCGAGAACCGGGGGAGTCCGGCGCCGAAGCGATCCACGTCGTAGTGCGAGCAGGCCGTCGCCATGTATTCCATGCCGCAGCACGCGGTCACGAACGGATACTGGAAGATGGAGTATTTCCGCGCCCAGCCGATGGCTTCATCGAGCTTGGTCGTGAAGAACTCCCCTAGTCCCACTCCAGGCCCCCCTTGCGCCAGTCGTAGAGCAGCCCCAGCATCAGCACCCCGAGGTAGAAGAGCATCGTCCAGAACCCGAACAGACCCAGCTCCCGGTATACCACCGTCCACGGGAAGACGAACATCAGCTCGATGTCGAAGATGATGAACATGATCGCGGTGGTCGAGAACTTGATGGCGAAGCGGCCCTCCGGGAGCGCGATCGGCACCTTCCCGCATTCGAAGGACTCGAGCTTGACCGGCGACGGGCGCCGGGGTCCCAGCACGCTCGGGAGCCAGGCCAGAAGGCCGGCCACCCCGGCGCACACCGCGAAGACCATCAGGATCGGCACGTACTGCACGGCGGTCAGTCCATCGTGGGGCGGGAGCGCCAGCTGCCGCTCCCCCCCACCCACCAGTAGCCCGCGCCGCCCCGTCGTCCCTGCTCGGCGATCTCTCGGCTCGATTCCTTCACGGCCCTTCAGCCTCCCAGCGGGTCGGGCGTCTGGCAGGCGGCCTGGAGCTGCTTCCGGGCGTGATACGAGGAGCGAACGAGCGGGCCGGCCTCCACGTGCTGGAAGCCGAGCTCCGCCCCGACGGTGGCCAGCCCTCGGAACTCGTCCGGCGGCACGTAGCGGACCACGGGCAGATGCGCGGGCGACGGACGCAGGTACTGCCCGAGCGTCAGGAGCTGGACGTCCACGCCCCGCAGATCGGCCATGGTCGCCCGCAGCTCCTCGGTGGTCTCGCCGAGCCCGAGCATGATCCCCGACTTCGTGACCGGCCGCGTGGGATGCCGTCGCGCCCGCGCGAAGAGCTCGAGGCTCCGCTCGTACCGCGCCCCGGGCCGCACCACGCGGTAGAGTCGAGGCACCGTCTCCACGTTGTGGTTCAGCACGTCCGGCCGGGCCTCGAGCACCGTGGTGAGCGCGGGCCCCGAGCCCTGGAAGTCCGGAATCAGCACCTCGACGCGACAGGCGGGCGCCTCGCGCCGGATCGCCCGAATGGTCCGGGCGAAGATCTCCGCCCCGCCGTCGGCCAGGTCGTCCCGGTTCACGCTGGTGACGACCACGTGCTCGAGCCCGATCTGCGCCACCGTGCGTCCCACGCGGTCGGGCTCGCCCCAATCCTCCCAGACCGGTCGGCCGTGAGAGACGGCGCAGAACCCGCACCGGCGGGTGCAGACGTCGCCGAGGATCATGAAGGTCGCGGTCCGGGCCTCCCAGCACTCGCCGATGTTCGGACAGCGCGCCTCCTCGCAGACCGTGTGGAGGTTCTGCTCGCGCATCAGGGCCTGGAGACGCATGTAGTTCGGGCCGCCCGGGGCGCGCACCTTCAGCCAGGCCGGCTTGCGCGCCTGGGCCCCCGGCAGCGAATCAGGCTGGATGACCGGAAGTGCCTGTCTCATGTGCGAAAAACCGGCGTGACCTTGCTCATTATGCCACAGCTGCCGCGCGTCGGCGACACCGGAGGCTCGAGCCTGCGCCTCGTCGGGACTCGTCAGCCGTCTGGGGGAAGCCGCCCCGACCGGGAGGGCCGAATCAGAGGTGGTGCCGAAGGGGGGACTCGAACCCCCACGGGTTTCCCCACACGCCCCTCAAACGTGCGCGTCTGCCAATTCCGCCACTTCGGCGCATCGCGTATGATGCCGCGGCCTCACGCGCCCTGTCAAGCGTCGGGCGGCTCGGGCGCGCCCCTACCGCTCCCGGAGCTTCGGGTTGTAGGCCTCCCTCAGCCCCTCGCCGAACAGGTTGAAGGCCAGGACCACGAGGAAGATCGCCGTGCCCGGCACCAGCGTCAACCAGGGCGCGTCGAAGAGGTACTTGCGCCCGTCGGCGATGATGTTCCCCCAGGTGGCGTCGGGCGGCGGGACACCGAAGCCGAGGACCGAGAGGGCCGACTCGGTGAGGATGGCGCCGGCGATGCCGAGGGTGGCCGAGACCAGCACGGGCGCCACGGCGTTGGGCAGGAGATGCCGGCGGATCGTGCGCGGGCCGGACACGCCCATGGCCGTGGCGGCGTGGACGAACTCCTGCTCGCGGAGCGACAGGATCTCGGCTCGCACGAAGCGCGCCGTGCCTTCCCAGCTCGTGAGCCCGATGACGATCATGATGTTCCAGATGGAGGGCTTCAGCACGGCGATCACGGTCAGGATCAGAAAGAACGTCGGAAAGCAGAGCATCACGTCGATGAGGCCGGTGATCAGCGTGTCCATGGTGAGCGCGTAGGGCCGGCGGAGGAAGAGGCCGGCCAGGCCGGTGCCGAGCATGAGCACGCCGAGCCCCGCCCAGAGCGCCACGTCGGCCCGCCCGGCGCCGCGGCTCATGGCCACCCCCACCCAGGCGAGGATCCCGAGCCCGACCGCGCCGACGCTCCACCCGGGCGCCGGCAGGCGCGCCCGCCCGTAGTGTCCGGCGATACCCCCCATGACGCAGCCGACCACGACCGCGATGCCCACGGCGACGAAACCGACCGAGAGCGAGACGAAGGCGCCCTCGAGCATGCGGGCGAACACGTCTCGCCCCAGCTCGTCCGTCCCCAGGGGATAGACGCCCAAGCGCGGCCGGCTCGCCGCCGGCACGACATCGGAATTCGGGCGGCTGAGCGGCGGCTTGAGCTTGTCGGGCAGCCGGACCTCGCGTGGGTTGAGGACGGGAGTCGCCCCCCGGGTGAGGGCGAGCCCGCCGAGGGCGATGCCGAAGAAGGCCAGGACCACGACCATCCCGCCCACCGCGGCGCGATTCCGGAGGAAGACGCGCCAGGCGAGCCACCCCGGCGAAAGGCTCCGCCGCGCGGGGGGCGCCGCGGAGCCGGCGGTGGCGTCGAGCACGGTGCTCATGGGCAATGGCGCCGGGCCGAGAACCGAGCAGCCCTAGGACGCAGGGCGGCGCCCACCGCAGGCGTACGCCTTTGTACGTTGAGGATGGGCGCCGCCCGAGGACGACGGGATGCGACGGTTATCGGCACGGCGCTTACAGCCGGATTCTCGGGTCGACCACCATATACAGGAGGTCGGACAGGAGCGTGCCGATGAGGGTGAGGATGGCGGCCAGGAAGCCGATCGAGATGACCACCGGGTAGTCGCGGTTGAGGATGGCCTCGTAGCCGAGGCGGCCGATCCCCGGCCAGGCGAAGATCGTCTCGAAGATGACGCTCCCGCCGATCAGGCCGGGCAGGAGCAGGCCGAACATGGTCACGAACGGCAGGAGCGCGTTCGACAGGGCGTGGCCGTAGAGGACCTGGTCCTCGGGCAGCCCCTTGGCGCGCGCCGTCCGGACGTAGTCGGAGCTGACGACCTCGAGCATCTGGGAGCGGACGTACCGCGACAGCACGGCGATCCCGGCCGTCGCGCCGAGCACGGAGGGCAGGACCAGATGCCACGTGCGATCCATGACCCAGGGGAGAAACCGGATGCCCTCCCGGCCGAACGTCTGGAGTCCGAAGACGTCCACTTCCAGCGTCCGGACCACGAAGATGATCGCCAGGTACGAGAGGTAGAAGCCGGGAATGGAGATCAGGGCGAAGACCAGCACCGTCGTCAGCTTGTCGAAGCGCGAGTTCCGCTGCACGGCCGAGGCGACCCCGAGCGGAAAGGCGTAGCACCAGACGATGACGGTCCCGACCACGAAGAGCGGCAGGCTGTTCAGGGCGCGCTGGAGGATCTTGGGCATGACCGGCTGGTTGTCCTTGAACGAGCGCAGCTCGCCGCTGAAGAGCTTCCAGTAGAAGCGGGAGTACTGGACGGGCAGCGGCTTGTCGAGATCGAACGCGGCGCGGTAGCGCTGGAGCTGCTCCTTGGTGAAGCGCGGGTTCAGCGGGTCGATCTGGCTGGGATCGCCGGGGGCCAGGTGGATGACGGCGAACGAGATGATCGACACGAAAAAGAGCGTCCAGACTTTCTTCCAGGCGGTGCGGAGGAGGAACGCGCCCATGGCCCTTACCCGGAGGGGGGCTCCGCCCCCCTTCCGGACCTCCCCCCGGGAAGGGTTGCGCCGGCGAAGCCGGCGCTCGGAGCGGAATACCTCGAGCGCTGCGGTACTGCTTGCGCGAGTTGCGCGTTCTTCATCGACAGGCCCCTATCGGGGCGACAGCTCGACCGGCCGGGGGGTCTTGATCCACTCGTTGAAGTGGAAGGTATAGCCGCCGAGCTTGGTCGGCACGATGGGCGCGTACACCGGCTGCCCGTCCTCGGTCCGCACGAGCCGGACGATCTTCCGGTCCAGGAGGGCTGTCCACTTGCCGACGTAGAGGAACGTGTACGGCTGGTCGGCGGCGATGAGCCGGTGGAGCTCCCGCGCCATGGCCACCTGCCGGGGCTGATCGTACTCCTGCCGGATCCGCACGATGAGCTCGTCGGCCCGCGGGTTTTCGTAGCCGACGAAGTTGAGCTGGAACTCGCCGGTCTGACTCGCGTGGAAGAGCTGGTAGAGGTCGGCGTCGAGCCCCATGGACCAGCCGAGCACCACGGCGTCGAAGTCGAGCTTGTTGACCCGCTCCTTGATGAAGACCGCCCACTCCAGGGTCAGCGATTCCACCTGGATCCCGAGCCGCCGCCACGCGTTCTGGGCGATCGTCATGATCGCCTTCCGCGTCTCGTTCCCGTGGTTCGTGATGAAGGTGAAAGCCAGCGGCCGTCCCTCCTTCTCGAGCCAGCCGGTGGCGGAGTTCCGGCGGTAGCCCGCCTCCTCCAGGAGCCGGAGGGCGCCGGCCGGGTCGTAGGGAATCGGCTGGACCCCCGGATCGTAGAAGTCGGTCTGCTTCGGGTAGGGGCCGGTGGTCCGCTCGGCCTGCCCGTAGAGGACGTAGTCGATGATCTCCTGGACGTTGATGGCCATGCCGAGCGCCCGCCGGACCCGGGCGTCCTGGAACGGCGGCCGCCGCATGTTGTACCCGATGTACGTGTAGCCCAGGGCTAGCCCCGAGAACGTGTGGAAGCGGGGGTCGTTCCGGAGCCGCGCCACCTGGTGGGGCTGGACGCCGTAGGCATCCGTCGTCCCGGCGTAGAACGTCAGCTCCTCGGTCACCAGGTCCGGGAGCACTCGCATGTAGTAGTCCTGGAACCGGGCCGGACCCTCCCAGTAGCGGTCGAATCGCGCGAGCTTGACGTACTCGTCGGTCCGCCACTCCACGAAGCGAAAGGGCCCCGCGCCGACCGGCGCCCGGTTGAAGCGGGCGTCCCGCACCGAGTACTTGTCCGGGTCCCGCCCGAGCGATCCTGCCTCCTGGCGGAGCGCCTCGCGGTTCAGCAGGTGCGCGGGCAGGATCCCCATGCCCCAGCTTTCGAACCCCGGCTGGAACAGGCGCTTGTAGACGACCCGCACCTCGTACTTCCCCGTCGGCTCCACCGCCTTGATGGGCTCGAAGTCGGACACGCGGGGCGAGAGGTTGCGGGGATCCATGATCGTCTCGTAGGTGAACCTCACGTCCCCCGAGTCGAACTCGTGCCCATCGTGGAAGAGGACGCCGCGCCGGAGCGCGAAGACGATGACCGGATTGTGCTCGGTCACCGGCGCCAGCTCCTCGGCCAGCGCCTTCACCGCGGCCGGAGGCCCGTCGACGTACCGGGCCGGGGCGAGCCGCTTCACGTAGCCCGCCAGGACCCGATCCAGCTTGGCGAAGAGGTCCTGATCGACGGCGCCGAGCGTGAGCTTGATCCGGTCGGGCCGCCGCACCGTGAGCGTCACGGTGGGCGGGCGAGCGCCCTTGGCCGGGGGCGGCGCCGTCGGATCGGGCACGCTCGTCGTCGCGGTCGCGCCGGGGACGACCTCGACCCCGTCGACGGGGCCGAGCGCGCCCTGCCGGGCGGCGGCCTGGATCCGCGCCCGCAGGGTCTCGGCCGAGGCCGGCGTGCCGTCCCCGAGACGCACGCCCGGATCCGCCACCAGGTACGCCTCCTCGAAGATCCGCCAGGACTCGGCGAGCCGGGGCCGGAAGTTCAGGTTCTCGTCGCGATCGATCAGACCCTCGAAGACGAGGCCGTTGATCTCGCTCGAGGCCGAGTCGGCCGAGAGCGTGGGATTCAGGATCGCCGCGTCGGCCAGGGAGCCGCTGATGTAGCGCGTGAGCCGCCGGGGGTCACCCCGGGCCTGGTCATCGAAGGTCGGGACCCAGAGGTAGGATTGGAGCAGCAGGACGCTCACCAGCGTCGGGGCGGCGAGAAGGAAGAGCTTCTTCGACATTCAGTCCATCCGGTGGTGCGCCAGGGTCATGGGTCTACGGCCATCCGGGCGGCCCGGGACCGGGCCGCGGCGCCCTATTTGGGCGCCGGTGCGGACTGGGGGGCCGGTCCGCCGGGCGTGGCCGGCTCGCCGGGGGCGGCCGGCGCCGAGGGCGTCTGGGCGGGGCCGGTGGCAGGCACGACGGAGGCGTGGCGCGCGGACAGGAGGGCCAGCGAGAAGGAGGTCAGCATGAAGATGATGGCGACGGTCGTCGTGATCTTCCCCAGGATCGTGGGCGTTCCCATCGAGCCGAAGACCGCCTGGCTGCCGCCCCCGCCGAAGGCCGAGCCGATGTCGGCGCCCTTGCCCGCCTGGAGGAGGACGATGGCGATGATGGAGAGCGACACCAGCACGTGCAGGACGACGATGGCGATGTACACCTCAGACTCCTCCGGTTATCGGGGGGCGCCGGCCCGTGGCCTCGCGCGCCGCCCGGACGATGGCGAGGAAATCAGCAGCCTTCAGGCTGGCGCCTCCGACGAGGCCCCCGTCGACCTCGGCCTCGGCCATCAGCGCCGCCATGTTATCCGGTTTGATGCTCCCACCATAGAGGATCGGGCAGCGTTCGGCAACCGCGCGCGTGGCCTCTCGCCGCAGGAGGTCGCGGAGCGTCGCGTGGACCTCGGCGGCCTGGGCCGGCGTCGCCGTCTGTCCGGTCCCGATGGCCCACACCGGCTCGTAGGCGACCCAGCATCGGGCGATCTCGTCCGCCGAGCGCTCGGCCAGGGCGCTTCCGAGCTGACGGGTCACCACCGCCGCCGTCGTCCCCGCCGCCCGCTCGGTGGCCGTCTCGCCGACGCAGAGGAGCGGCGTGAGGCCGTGGGCGAGCGCGGCCCGCACCTTCCGCTGCACCACCGCGTCGGTCTCCCCGAACACCTGGCGCCGCTCCGAGTGGCCGAGGATCACCACCCGGGCGCCGGCATCGGCCACCTGGGCCGGCGAGATCGCGCCCGTGAACGCCCCGGCGGCCTCCCAGTGGGCGTCCTGGGCGCCGAGGCCGAGATCCGACCCGGCCAGGACCGGGCCGACCGCCGCCAGCGCGGTGAACGGCGGGCACAGCACGATGCGGACGCCGTCGAGTCCCTCGCTCCCGTCGCGGACGGCCTGGGCCAGCGCGCGCGCCTCGGCGAGCGAGGTGTGCATCTTCCAGTTCGCGACGACGGTCGGCTCCCGGACGGCCATGGTCAGGGGCGATCGTCGAGGGCGGCCACGCCCGGCAGCGTCCGTCCCTCGAGATACTCGAGGAACGCCCCGCCGCCCGTCGACAGGTAGCCGATTCGATCCGCGATCCCGGCGTGCTCGACCGCCGCCACCGTGTCGCCCCCGCCCACCACGGTCAGCCCCGGCGCCTCCGCGACCGCCCGGGCGACCCCGAGCGTTCCCGCGGCGAACGGGGCCCGCTCGAACACCCCCATCGGGCCGTTCCACACGATGGTCCGGCTCTCCCGGATCACGGCCCCGAAGGCGGCCACCGTCGCCGGCCCGATGTCGAGGCCCATCCGGTCGGGCGGGATCCCCGCCACGGCCACGGTCTGGCCCGCCTCGGCGTCGGGCGAGGCCGCCACCACGGTGTCGGACGGAAGCCCGAGCCCGACCCCGCGCGCCTCTGCCGATTCGAGGAGCCGGGCCGCCGTCTCGACGAGGCCGGCTTCGAGGAGTGACCGCCCGACCTCGTGGCCCCGGGCCTTGAGGAACGTGAAGGCCATGCCTCCCCCGATGAGCAGGTGGTCGACCCGGCCGAGGAGCGCGTCGACGAGCCCCAGCTTGTCCGAGACCTTGGCGCCGCCGAGGATCGCCAGGAGGGGCCGCTCGGGCGCGTCCAGGACCCGCCCCAGGGTCTCGAGCTCCCGCTTCATGAGGAGCCCGGCCACCGCCGGGCGCAGGTGGCGCGTGATGCCTTCAGTGGACGCGTGGGCCCGGTGGGCGGCGGCGAAGGCGTCGTTCACGTAGAGGTCGCCGAGGGCCGCCAGCGCCCGGGCGAAGCCCGGATCGTTCTTCTCCTCGCCCGGGTGGAAGCGGAGGTTCTCGAGCAAGAGGAGCCCGCCCGGACGGAGCGCGCGGGCCTGGCTCTCGACCTCGGCCCCGACGCAGTCGCCGGCGAGCGGCACCGTCGCGCCGAGCAGCTCACCGAGGCGGATCGCCACGGGCCTCAGGGAGAACTTGGGGTCCGGCGCCCCCTTCGGGCGGCCGAGATGGGAGGCGAGGATCACCCGGGCCCCGGCCTGGCGACAGAGCTCGAGCGTCGGCAGCACGGCTCGGATGCGGGCGTCCTCGGCGACCGCCCCGTCCCGGCCGAGGGGCACGTTGAAGTCCACGCGGAGGAAGACCCGACGGCCGGCGAGCTCGACCTCCTCGATGGTGCGCTTCCGCACGCTAGTTCTTCGGGGGGGTCTCGGAAGACCCCCCCGAGACCCCTCGGTTGCGGCGGCACAGCCGCGACTCGGAGAGCTGCTCCACGCCGCGCACGCTCGGGGCGAGCTCCCGGTCACTCTGACGCAACGCGAGCTCATCGGAGGGCGTCGCGATGGCCCTTTCCGAAACCTTCTCCAGCGGTTGCGCGGGCGAAGCCCGCGTGCAGCGCGGACGTTCGCGGTCGCGGCGGTCCGGCCAACGGTGCGCGCGGTTAATCCGACAGCCTCCTCCCGGGCGCCGCCGGGCTGCCTCCCGGCACGGCTAGAGGGATTTGCCCATATAGAGGATGAGGTCGCGCACCCGGCATGAATACCCCCACTCGTTGTCGTACCAGGCGAGGACCTTCACGAGCCCGCCGTCGATCAGCGCCGTGGAGGGGCCGTCCACGATCGAGGAATGGGGATTGCCGTTGAAGTCCACGGAGACGAGCTGCTCGTCGGTGTAGGCCAGGATGTTCTTGAGCGCGCCGGCGGCCGCCTGGCGGAAGGCGTCGTTGATGGCCTCCACCGAGGCCGGCTTCTCGAGCTCGGCGGTGAGGTCGACGACCGAGACGTTCGCGGTGGGGACGCGGATCGCGATGCCGTCGAGCTTCCCCTTGAGCGTCGGGAGCACGAGGCCCACGGCGGTCGCGGCTCCGGTGGTGGTCGGGATCATCGAGACCGCGCCGGCGCGGGCCCGCCGGAGGTCCTTGTGGGGGAAGTCGTGGATGGGCTGGTCGTTCGTGTAGCTGTGGACCGTCGACATGAAGCCCCGGCGCACGCCGAAGCGGTCGAGGAGAACCTTCGTCACGGTGGCCAGGCAGTTCGTCGTGCAGGACGCGTTCGACACGATGTGGTGGGCGGCCGGGTCGTACATCCCCTCGTTCACCCCGAGCACGAGCGTCACGTCGGGGTCCTTGGCGGGAGCCGTGATCACGACCTTCTTGGCGCCGGCCTGGAGATGCTTGCCGGTTCCCGCCTTGTCTCGGAAGACACCGGTCGATTCGACGACGATGTCCACGCCGAGCTCCTTCCAGGGCAGCGCGGCGGGGTCCTTCTGGGCGGACACCCGCACCTGCCGGCCCTCGACGAAGAAGGCCTCTCCCTTCGCCACCACCTCGGGCCGGAAGTGCCCGTGGACCGAGTCGTACTTCAGCAGGTGGGCCAGCGTCGCGGCGTCGGCGAGGTCATTGACGCCCACCACCTCGAGCCCGGGGGTGCCCCAGGCTGCTCGGAAGAAGACCCGCCCGATCCGTCCGAAACCGTTGATGCCGACTTTCAGCCCCATGCTGGCCACTCCTTTATGGGTCGCGAAGGTTGAGGCGGCGGCGCTGTACGGTGCGGAGAGGACCGATGGTGCCGCGCTCGGACCAGGTCATGCACGTGCACTCGAAGGAGCACGATCATTATAGGAGTCGCGCATGAGCACCGTCAACGTCGTCACCCGTCCGCCGGCACAGGGGGTGTCGGAGTAAGGCGCGCCCAGGACCGAGAATGCTCTACACCGAGCGGCGGCTTCGCCGCCGCGCCCACCCACGGAAGCCCGAGAGGTTGGGGGAGGTTTGGGAGGGGGCCCCAACGGGCGAAGCCCGCCCGATCAACGGCCCCCTCCCATGATCTCGGGCACGGGGTCAGCCCGCATCGACCGCCGCGAGGACCAGGACTCCGACCGACGCTGCACCGCCCTGGCGGAGCGCCCGGGCGGCTGCCGAGACCGTGGCGCCGGTGGTGAGGACGTCGTCGATCAGGAGCAGGCGGAGCCCGGCGACCTCGGCTGGACGCGCGACGGCGAACGCGCCGGTCACGTTCTGACGCCGGGCCATCGCGTCGAGCTCGGTCTGGGGCGCGGTGGGCCGCGTGCGGACGAGGGCGCGGGTCAGGAGCGGCCGCTGCCACGCGGCGGCCACGGGTGCGGCCAGGAGCTCGGCCTGGTTGAAGCCGCGCTCGGCCAGGCGCGCGCCGTGGAGCGGGACCGGGACGATCGCGTCCACGGCCAGCTCGTCCGCGCGGCCCTCCGGAGGCGACGGCAGCAGGCGACGGCCCACCTGGGCCAGGAGCGCGCCGAGCGGCGGCGCCACCGCTCGGCGGCCGCGGTACTTCAGGACGTGGATGGCGGCTCGCATGCCGTCCCGGTAGGCCGCCACCGCCCGAGCATAGCCGAAGGGCGGCGGCGCGCGGCGACAGGCGTCACAGCGGAGTCCCGCCGGGAGCCCCACGAACACCCGGCCGCAGACGGGGCACCCCGGCTCGGGCAAGAGCGGCAGCGCGTCCCAGCAGGCGGTGCAGAACGGCCGGCGGCGACGGTCATCGGAGCGCGTCCCGCACACCGGACAGACGGCGGGGAAGAGCAGGTCGAGGACGGGATCGAGCCACGGCCTCACGGCGGAGAACGCGGCGCGCAGCCGGCGGGGTGGATGCGGCCCGAGCGGCCGGGCAGGCTCAGCCGGTGACGGCCTTCTCCTCTTGCTCGATCAGGCGCTGACAGCCGATGCAGTAGCGCGCGAAGGGGAGCGCGTCGAGCCGCCGCTCGGCGATCGACTCGCCGCAGCGCTCGCACTCGCCGAAGCCGCCCTCGTCGAGCTTGCGCAGGGCGATCAGAACCTCCTTGAGGAGTCGGCGGTCCCCGTTGCCGAGCTCGAACAGGAACTCGCGGGTGTAAGCGGTGGTCGCCTGGTCACCGAGATCCTTGATCGAGTCGTCCTCCTGCCCCTTCCCGTAGAGCGCGCTCCGCCCGACCTCGTCCTCCAGCTGGCGCCGCTTGTCGAGCAGCGTCTGGCGAAACTGAGCGAGGCGATCCTTCTTCATCTTCATCCGTCAAATCCCTCCTCCAGGGGAGTGACGCCCGCCGTCTTGGGGGCCAACCTTAGCACGGGCTTTCCGCGGTGTCCAGAGCTCTGCGGTCGTGTCGGCGGGTGTCCGGGCTCGGCGATCCGGCCGGCCGTCACGCCTCGATGGGCAACTCGGGGGCGTCTCCCCACAACCGTTCGAGCGAGTAGAAGTCGCGGGTCTCCGGCAGGAACACGTGCACGACCACGTCGGCGTAGTCGAGCAGCACCCAGCCCGACTCCGGCAGGCCCTCGCGATGGTAGACCGGCACCCCTTCGGCCTTGAGGCTCTGCTCCACCGCGTCCACGATCGTCCGAACCTGCGTCGTCGATGCGCCGCAGCAGATGACGAAGTAGTCGGCGATGGAGGAGATGGCCTGGAGATCCAGCACGAGCATCGACTCGGCCTTCTTGGCGAGGGCCGCCCGGGCGCCCAGCCGGGCTTTCGCGGCGGCAGTCAGCGGCACTCTGCGGCGGGCTCGGTGTACAACCGGTGCTGCCCGATGTATTCGGCGACCGCCAGCGGGACGAGATAGCGGACGCTCTCTCCGGCCCCGAGCCGGCGCCGAATCTCCCGCGCCGAGACGGGCAGGGACCGCGTCTCGACCAGGAGCACTTCCCCCGGCCCGATGGCGGCCAGCTCCTCCGGGGACGTGGTCCCGATGTGCTGCCAATCCCGGCGGCCCAGTCGGGCCAGCACGGCTCGGGCGGCGGGCGCCTCGGGATCGAACTCACTCCCCTCCCGGCGGCCCACCGCGAGCGTGGCCCAGGTGGCGAGCCGCTCGGGGGTGCGCCAGCTCGGCAGATCCAGAAACGTGTCGGTCCCCATCAGGAGGAAGAGGCGGGCGCCGGGCCATTCGCCCGACAACGTCTCCAGGGTCTCGACCGAGTAGGACGGCCCCGCCCGCCGCACCTCGACGTCACAGGCCGTGAAGGCCGGATGGCCGGCGACCGCGAGCGCCACCATCGCGTACCGGTCGAGGGAGCCGGCGACACCCCGCACGTCCTTGTGCGGCGGAATCCCGGCGGGCACGAAGAGGACCCGATCGAGCGCCAGACGTTCGCGAAAGGACTCGGCCAGCGCCAGATGGCCCAGATGGATCGGATTGAAGGTCCCGCCGAGAACTCCCAGCCGCAGCTCCGCCATGCGACCGGTCAGGCCAAGGACATGAGGCCGACTACTCCCGCAACTGCCCGGAACCCAGCACGACGAACTTGGTCGTGGTCAGCTCTTCGACGCCCACCGGCCCACGGGCGTGAAGCTTGGAGGTGGAGATGCCGAGCTCGGCGCCCATCCCGAACTGGCTGCCGTCGCAGAGCCGGGTCGAGGCGTTGACCAGGACGCAGGCGGCGTCCACCTCGGCCAGGAACCGGCGGGCCCGGCCGTAGTCGCGCGTCACGATGGCCTCGGCCAGCCCCGAGCCGTACTCCCGGATGTGCGCGACGGCGGCCTCGAAGGCGTCCACCACGCGGACCGCGAGGATCAGGTCGAGGTACTCCGTGCGCCAATCCTCCTCGTCGGCCGGCTTCGCCCAGGGGACGAGGATCCGGGTCGCCGGGCAGCCCCGCACCTCGACTCCGGCCTCCCGCAAGCGTTCCGCCACCGCGGGAAGGAAGGCCTCGGCCACCGAGCGGTGCACCAGGAGCGTCTCCATGGCGTTGCAGACTCCGGGCCGCTGCACCTTGGCGTTCAGGGCGATCTCGGCCGCCATGGCGAGGTCGGCGTCGGCATCCACGTAGACGTGACACAGTCCCTTGTCGTGCTTGAGCACCGGGATGCTGGCGCGCTCGGCGACCATGCGCACGAAGGCTTCGCCTCCCCGGGGCACGACGAGATCCACGTACCGCTCGAGGGTGAGGAGCACGTCGACCGCCTCCCGGTCGGGCGTGTCGATGAAGCCGATGGCCTCCGCCGGGAGCCCCCCCTTCTCGAGGCCCTTGGCGAGGATCGCCGCGATCACCGTGTTGGACTCGAGGGCGTCGTGGCCGCCGCGGAGGACACACGCGTTGCCGGACTTCACGCAGAGCGCGGCGGCATCCGCGGTGACATTGGGGCGGCTCTCGTAGATGATCCCGACCACTCCGAGCGGGACGCGGACGCGTCCGACCTCCATGCCGTTCGGTCGGCGCCACATCCGCACGGTCTCTCCGACCGGGTCGGGCAGCCCGGCGATCTGGCGGATGCCGGCGGCCATCTCCTCGATGCGCGCGTCGGTGAGGGTGAGGCGGTCGAGAAACGCTCGCGGGTGGCCCCGGCTGCGCGCCCGCTCGAGGTCACCCCGGTTGGCCCGGAGGATCACCCGCGCCTTTTCCTCGACGCCCCGCGCCATCTGCATGAGCGCGTCGTTCTTGACCCGCGTCGAGGCGAGGGCCAGCACGCGCGATGCGTCCCGCGCCGCCCGCGCCCGGGTCTCCACCAGCTCGCGGATCGTCATGCCCACGGCGCCCATTCTACTCCATTCCCGTACCGCCGCGGCGACCCTTCCCGCCGCCCGCCGTCGGACGGCTGCCGGAGCAACCGCGCGCAGCGAATTGCCCTAGGCCGTCGAGGCCCCCTCCCATGAATCAGAGGATGACCAAATCGTCGCGGTGAATCACCTCGTCCAGTGCGCGATAGCCGAGCAGGCGCTCGATGTCCCTGGTGCGCGCCCCCCGCAGGGTGGCGACCTCCCGCGCGTCGTAGTTGACGATGCCGCGGGCGAACTCGCGCCCCTCGGGGTCGCGCAGGCCCACCGCGTCGCCGGCCGAGAACTCGCCCTCCACCTTCACGACCCCGGACGGCAGAAGGCTCTTGCCTCCTTCCACCAGGGCGCGCCGGGCGCCGGCGTCCACCTCCAGCATCCCCTGCGGCGCGATGGCGAACGCGATCCAGCGCTTGCGCGCCGTGAGCCGGTCGCCACGCGGCTCGAAGTACGTGCCGACCGGCTCTCCGTCGAGGACGGCGTCCAGCACGCCGGCCCGGCGGCCGTCGGCGATCACCATCGGGATGCCGGCCGCCATCGCCTTCTGGGCGGCCTGGAGCTTGGTAACCATGCCGCCGGTGCCGAGGGGGCCCCGGGCACCCGCCAGCCGCTCCATCTCCGGGGTGATCGCCTCCACCGTGTCGATCCGCTCGGCGGTCGGGTCCTGGTTCGGATCGCCCGTGTAGAGCCCGTCGGTGTCACTGAGCAGCACCAGGAGGTCCGCCTCGACGAGATAGGCCACGAGCGCGGCGAGGTTGTCGTTGTCTCCGACCTTGATCTCCTCCACCGCCACGGTGTCATTCTCGTTGATGATGGGGAGCACCCCGTAGCCCAGCAGCGTCAACAGCGTGTTCCGGGCATTGAGGTAGCGCGCCCGGTGGCTGATGTCTTCCTGCGTGAGCAGGACCTGGGCCACCTGCCGGCCATGGGGAAGGAAGGCCTGCTCGTAGTGCCACATGAGCGCCGCCTGGCCGGCCGCCGCCGCCGCCTGCTTCTCGGGGATCGTCCGCGGCCTCACCCGGAGCCCGAGCCGCGCCGTGCCCGCCGCGATGGCACCGGAGGAGACGAGGGCGACCTCGAGCGGGCGCGCGATCACCGCGGCCAGGTCGGCCGCGAGGCGGCCGATCCGGGTGGGATCGGGACCCCGTCCAGACTCGGCGATGAGCCCGCTCCCCACTTTGACGACGATCCGCCGGAGCGAGGGCAGCCGGCGCTTCATCCGAGGGCTCGCGCCGGCCGGTGGGCCGGAGGCGCGCCGAGCAGCGTCGCCAGGACAGTCCGGAGCTCGTCCAGGCCCTCCCCCGTACGGGCGGACAGGGCGACCAGAGGCCGCCCCTCGCGGCGGGCGAGCGCCCGGACGCGGCGGAGGCGCGACGCGGTGTCGGCGAGGTCCATCTTGTTGGCGGCCAGCACCTGGGGTCGGGTCGCGAGCTCGCCCGCATACTCGCCGAGCTCGCGCTGGATGAGTCGCCAGTCCTCCACGGGATCGCGCCCGGTCGCCGGATCGAGGTCGAGCAGGTGCACCAGCACCCGGGTCCGCTCGACGTGGCGGAGAAAGCGGAGGCCCAGGCCTTTGCCCTCGGCGGCGCCCGGGATCAGCCCCGGGATGTCCGCGATCACGAAGCTTCGCTCGTCATCGAGCCGAACGAGCCCGAGGGTCGGCTGAAGCGTCGTGAAGGGATAGGCGGCGATCTTCGGCCGCGCGGCCGAGAGGCGCGAGACGAGCGTGGACTTGCCGGCGTTGGGGAACCCGACGATGCCGACGTCGGCCAGGAGCTTGAGCTCCAGGGCGAGCCTGCGCTCCTCGCCGGCCCCGCCGGGCTCGGCGATCCGCGGCGCGCGGCGGGTCGAGGTGGCGAACCGCGCGTTCCCGCGCCCGCCCCGGCCCCCGGCGGCCACCAGGAGCCGCTGGCCGTGGACCGTCAGCTCGCCGAGGAGCAGATTCCCGCCACGCTCCCGCGCGATCGTCCCCGGGGGGACGCGCAGGACCAGGTCCGCCGCGTTGGCGCCGTGCTTGTCCGATCCCATGCCGTGCCCGCCCCGGCGAGCCGCATACTGCCGGCGGTAGCGGAAGTCGAGCAGGGTCGTCAGACCCTCGTCGGCCTCCAGGAAGACCGAGCCGCCGCGGCCGCCGTCGCCGCCGTCGGGTCCGCCGCGGGGGACGTACTTCTCCCGGCGGAAGCTCACGCACCCGCGACCGCCGTCGCCGGCCTTGACCAGGATCTCGACCTCGTCGACGAACACGGGCGCCTCGGGGGATCGGGCAGGACGGCGCCGGGGAGCCCGGCGGCCGGAGCGCGATTTACGCGGTTGAGGTGAGGACGCTGACGAGCCGGCGCCCGCGTCGCTCCTCGAAGCGGACGTAGCCGTCCGCCGTGGCGAACAGCGTGAAGTCGACGCCGAGCCCGACGTTCTGACCCGGGCGGAAGCGGGTGCCCCGCTGCCGGACCAGGATCGATCCGGCCGGCACGAATTGTCCGGCGAACCGCTTGACGCCGAGCATCTTCGGCTGGCTGTCCCGTCCGTTCCGCGAACTGCCGACGCCCTTCTTGTGTGCCATCGTGGTGCGCTCCCTGCTGACTCATCGGAAGGGGCCACCACGGCCCCCGCCGAGTCTAGCGGTGTGTCGGAGTAACCCGTCAGCTCCCCCCGAACAGGCGATGCATCGAGCAAAGCCCCGAGCGGCGGCTGTGCCGCCGCAACCGAGGGGGGTATCGGGGGGGTCTTCCGAGACCCCCCCGAAGAAACTAGCTGGCCTCGATCCGCGTGATCCTGACGGCCGTGTACCGCTGCCGGTGACCCTGCCGACGGGAGTAATTCTTCCGGCGCTTGAACTTGACGATGACGATCTTCCGGGCCCGCCCGGCTTGGATGACCTGGCCGACGACCCGCGCGTCGGCCAGGGACGCGGGCTCGACGACCGGGTCGCCGTCCCCCC
>DASYQW010000074.1 GCA_036005065.1 Candidatus Methylomirabilota bacterium
GGCGTTGGCCTCCGGCACGTACACCGCGTCCCCCGCCTCCACCACCACGTTCTGCCGCGGGTCTCCCGTCCGCATCAGCGTGTCCAGGTCCACCGCCACCGGCTGCGGCTCCCCCGCCCGCGGCCGGGCCCGCACCACGTAGGCCACCCGGTCCGCGTTCTCCCGGACACCCTTGGCCTCCGACAGGGCCCCCAGCACCGTCGTGTGGTTCGTCTTCAGCGCGAAGGCTCCCGGCTGCTGGACCGCCCCCATCACCGCGAACTGTCGGCCCTGGTACTCCGACACCGTCACGTTCACCTTGGGCTGCAGCAGGTACCCTCCCCGTAGCCCGGTCTCCAGGGTCTGCTCCACCTCCTTCACCGACCGGCCCCCGACCGCCACCTCTCCCAGGAAGGGGAAGGTGATCGTTCCCCCCTGGCTCACCCGCAGCGTGCGCGTCAGGTCCTCCTGCCCGTGCACCTGAACCGCGATCTGGTCGCCGGGTGCCAGCCGGTAGTCCCCCGCCGCCGCGGCCGGGGGCGGGGAGAGCGAGACCGCCGGCGGCGCCAGCGACCCCGGCGCCGGCCCGGCTCCCGCGCCCGGCACCGGCCCGGACCCCGCCCGCGGGGGCACCGGCCCAGGCCCGGCACTCCCCACTGCCGTCGCCGGCCCTGCAGGGCTGGCGGTCGGACTGGGTGTGCTGGCGCAGCCGGCGCCCGCGACCAGGGTTCCCACGAGAAGCCACACGGTTGTCTCGCGCATGACTAGCACCTCTCACGTCAGCGGATCAGCAAGGCGGGTGCCAGGGGGCCGGTCGGGTCCCCGATCCGCCAGCGCCGGACCCGCGCTTGCTTCCACCCCGGTGCCCGCCCTGAAGGGCCGGGGCCAGGCCCCAAAGTTGCCGGGCCAATGCAACAATTTCCGGGGCATAGAGCCGGGCTCACCGGGTCGGCTCGGGACGCGGTGATGCCCGCGGTGGCACGTCGCTTGCTCCCCCAGGGAGTAGTCATGCGTTCGGCAGGTTCACTCGTCCGCGTGCGGCCGGAGGAGCTTCTCCTGATCGGCCTCACCGGGGTGCTCGTGGTCGCGGGGCTCACCCTGGGCGGCGAGGGGCGTTTGGCGTACATCGCGCTGAGCATCCCCATCGTCGTCGGCCTCTCGTGGTGGCGCCCGCTCTACGGCTTCGCGGCCTTGCTCGGGTTGGTCCTGCTGGTCGAGGAGTTCGAGATCCTGACCATGGCCAGCGGCCAGCCCTTTCTCCTCGAGCTGGTCCCCCTCTACCGGAGCATCGAGGGCTTCACGTCGCTGCCGATCGCCCTCACGCCGCTGGAGCTGTGGCTCACCCTCCTGGGCGCCTTCTGGGTCGCGCAGCGGATCGCCCGGGACCGCCTCGAGTTCGCCCACGTTCCGTGCGTGGGCCCCTGGCTCGCGGCCGTCGGGACGCTGGCGGTGACGTTCGCCCTCGGGGTGGCGCGGGGCGGCGACCTCAGCGCCGCCATCGCCGAAGTCCGGGCGCCCGCCTACCTCCTGGCGCTGATCTGGTTCGTGCCCCAGCTCATCGAGTCCCGGCGCGACATCGAGCTCCTCGTCGGCGTGATGATCGTCGTCCTCGGGATCAAGGCCGTGCAGGGGCTCTACCGGTACGTGTTCCTTCTCCACATGCACCTCGACCTCCGCGACACGTTCATGGCGCACGAAGACCCGGTCATGTTCATCCCGATGCTCTTCCTGCTGTTCGCGGTGCTCCATTATGGCGGCGCGCCCGTCCTCCGGCGCGCCCTCCTGATCGCCACGCCGTTCATGTTCGTGGCCCTCGTCCTCACGCAGCGACGGACCGCCTACGTGACGGTGTCGATCTGCGCCGTCTTCTTCGCGATCGAGCTGGCGCCGGCCGCCCGCCGGGCGTTCGTCCGCTACGTGCTGCCCGTCGTCGTCGTCCTCGCCGCCTATGTCGTGGTCCTGGGCGGCTCCTCGTCTCCGCTGGCGCGGCCCATCAACCGCGCCCTCCAGCTCTTCGACCCCTACAACACCTCGAACCTCTACCGGGTCGTCGAGCTCGACAACCTGCGCTACACGGTGCTGGAGAAGCCGTGGGGAAGTGGATTCGGACATCCCTACCAGATGGTCCGGGGCCTGCCGGAGATCGACTTCCCGCTCGTGGAGTACATTCCGCACAACGAGATCATGTGGATCTGGGTGAAGGCGGGCACGCTGGGCTTCATCCTGGTCATGTTCTTCTTCGCCCGTCTGGTGGCAGAATCGACGTGGACGTACCGGCACCTCCGCGATCCCCTGTTCCGCGCGGTCGCCACCATCATCGGTCTGGCGATCGTGAACCAGCTGATCGTCTCCTACTACGACCTGCAGCTCACCTACGCGCGTCCCATGTTCTACCTCGGCACGCTGGCCGGGCTCCTGGGCCCCCTCCGGGAGCAGAGCGGACTCCTGCGGCGGCCGACCGGCGCGCGATGGCGCCTCTTCTGAGGGAAGGACCCGAACCGTGACGACCGAGCGCCGGCCGAAGATCCTCGTGGTGGACGACGATGCGGCGATCACCACGACCTTCCAGAACATCCTCGAGGGCGAGGGCTACGAGGTCACGACGGCCACGGACGGGATCCGGGCGATCGAGCTGGCCCGGCGGGAGGCCTTCGATCTGGTCATGCTCGACATGATCATGCCCCGCATGGACGGCCTGGTGACCCTCCGGGGCCTCCGCGAAGTCGCGCCGAGCGCCCGGGTGGTGATCCTGTCGGCCTTCATCGAGCGGGAGCGCGAGGCCGAGGCGCTCCGCCTGGGGGCGGAGGCGGTCCTGGCGAAGCCCCCCGAGCTCCAGAAGCTGCTGCGCTTTCTTCACGAGACGCTCCGAAGGGACGACCCATCCGGGAATTCCCCTTCTCCCCAAGCGTCCCGGGCCTCATGGACCCGCTGAAGAGCATCCTGCGCAACTCCTCGCTCCTGATCGGAGCCCAGGGGCTGTCGAGCCTCATCGGCATGGCGGTGGTCGTGCTGGTGCCGCGGTTTCTCGGCGCGGCCGAGTACGGGCGGCTGCACCTCGCCCTGTCCCTCGCCATGATGTACAGCGTCGCCGTCGAGTTCGGCCTGACGCCGGTCCTCGCCCGGGCGGTGGCTCAGGACCGCTCCGTCGCCCGCCCGTATCTGCGGGGCGCGCTCGTCCTCATGACGCTGCTCGGCGCCGGGTTCTACGTGGCGCTCCTCGCCACCGTCCGGCTGCTCGGCTACCCGGAGCGCGTCCACGAGCTGGTCGCCATCCTCGGGGTGGTGATGATCGGGGAGGCCCTCTCGCAGGTCCTGGCAGCCCTCTTCCAGGCTCACGAGCGCATGGTGATCCCCGCCATCGCGCGGATCACGGGCAACGTGTTCACGATCGGACTGGTGGCGCCGCTGCTGGTGGGCGGCCGGGGCGCCCTCGCGGTGGCGACGGTGATGGCCCTGGCCTCGGTCCTGCGCGTCGGCATCCAGGCGCTGGGCGTCCGACGCCTGGAGGGCCTTCGGACGGTCTCAGCCCCGGCGGCGACGACGCCGTGGGCCCTGCTGGCCGCCGGCCTTCCCTTCTTCGTGTGGGAGGCGCTGGGCATCTTCTACTTCCGAGTCGGGGTGGTGATGCTCAGCCGGATGTCGTCCGAGGCGACCGTCGGCTGGTATGGCGCGGCCTCCCGCCTGCTGGACGCCCTCAACTTCCTGCCGGAGATGCTCACGCTGGCGACGTTCCCCGTCGCCGCCCGGCTGTGGGTGACTTCGCCGACCGAGTTTCGACAGACCGTGCGCAAGGCCTTCTCCCTGCTGCTGGTGGCCACGGTGCCGGCCACGGTGGTCCTGCTCACGCTCGCCCACGAGATCGTGGAGTTCCTGTTCACTCTCCCCGCTTTCGGGCCATCGATCCCCATCCTGCGCATCCACGGCCTCACTCTGGCCCTGCTGTTCGTCGACTTCTTCCTGGGCGGGGTCCTCATGGCCGTCGGCCGGGAGCGGGCCTGGGTCATGATCGCGAGCGGGGCCTGCCTGCTGAACCCGGCGCTCAACTGGGTCCTCATCCCGCTGACCGACCAGCATTTCGGCAACGGTGGAATCGGCGCCGCCCTGGCGACGGTGGCCACCGAGGCGTTCGTGATGGTCTGGGCGCTGCGCGTGTTCCCGCGCGGCACGTTCGGGCGCGAGTCGTGGCGGGTCGCGCTCCGGGCCAGCGGGGCGGGCGTGCTCCTGGCGGTCTTCCTGCTCCTCGGCCGCCTCACCGGCGTGCCCTGGATGCTGGTCGGCGCGCTGGGCGGGCTCGGTTACCTGGGCCTGGTGATCTGGCTCGAGATCCTGCCCGAGGACATCACCCGCTTGGCCCGTGGCCTTCTGGCACGGCGCGCGGCCCCGGAGGTGGCGTAGTGGGTCGACTAGAGTGGTTCATCCTCGAGGACGACGCCGGGCTCCGCGCCCTCGAGCCCGAATGGCGGCAGCTCGCGCTCTCGATCGCCGAGCCGTCGATCTTCCATTCGCCGGAATGGATCCAGACATGGTGGGCTCACTTCGGCGCGGGCCGCCGGCTCCATCTGGCCGGCGCCCGGCGGGACGGCAGGCTGGTCGCGCTGGCGCCGCTCTGCACCAAGCGGGGCCGCGGCGGCATCCGGGTCCGCGAGTTCCTGGGATCCGAGGAGGCCGACCTGGCCGGCTTCCTGCTCGCCCCGGGCGAGGAGGCGCTGGCGCCGCTCCTCGCCCGGTTCGTGCTCGAGCAGCCGGGGTGGCATCTCACCGACCTGTGGTGCCTCGCCGCCGGGTCCGGGAGTGCGGAGGCGCTCGGAAGCGCGCTCCGGTCGGGCCGCGCGCGCCACGAGGTGAGCACGCTGACGATCAACCCCATTCTCGACCTGAGGCCGGACGACTGGGATGCCGGCGCCAGCCGCTCGATGCTCAAGGACCTGGCGCGCCAGCGTCGCGTGCTCGGCCGCCAGGGCAAGCTCGCCCTGGTCTTCCCGAACGACCTCGACGAGGTCGAGGCGGCCCTGGCCGAGCTCCGCGCGCTCCACGGGGCGCGCTGGAGCGGACAAGGCGAGCTGAGCCGCCTCCAGCTTCCCGATTACTGGGAGTGGGTGCGCGCGATCGCGCGCGAGGCCTGGCGGCAGGGCTGGCTCTACCTGCCCCGCCTCGTCCTGGGATCCCAGCTGATCGCGGTGGGACTCTACTTCCTCTACGAGCGCCGGCTCTTCTACTGGATGGGCGGGCACGATCCGGCCTTCGCCCGCCACTCGCCCAACCTCCTGGTGACCCTCGCCGTCGTCGAGGACCTGCGGGTCACCCGGGCCGCCGACGTCCTCGACTTCGGGCGCGGCGACGAGTGGTACAAGCTGCGCTGGACGCAGGCATCGGTCACGCTCCAGCGGGTGATGGCGTGGCGCGGCGTGCGCGGGTCGGCGGCGCACGTCTGGCGCGGCCGGATCCGGCCCTGGGCATGGGCGCATCCCGAGTGGAGCCGGCCCGTCCGGCGTTTCCGGCGGGCGGTCCGCCGCCTCGCGGCGAGGGCGCGCTGATGTCGAGATTCGTCTTCGACGACATCCTGGTCGATCCGCGGCGCCAGGCGTCCGGAGGGCGCACGGCGAGTCCGCACGGGGCGCGCCGGAACGGAAGCAGCCCGCCGGCACCGCCCGGCCCGCGCGACCGCCTCGAGCTCTTCCGGCGGTCGCTCGGCGAATGGCGCCTCGCCCACCAGCAGGCGCCGATCCTGACGTATCACCGGCTCACGGACCGGACCGGCACGCATCCCTGCAGCATCCGCGTGGCGCGCTTCCGGGGGCACCTCGCGCTGCTCCGCAGGCTCGGCTACCGCGCGGTGTCGCCCGTCGTCCTGGCCGACGCCCTCCGGCGCGGCGCCCCGGTGCCAGCCCGCACGGTGGCCATCACCTTCGACGACGGCTACGTGGACACCCTCGCCGTGGCGCTCCCGCTGCTCCAGGAGTTCGGCTTCACCGCCACCTGCTACGTCGTCGTCGGCGCCGTCGGCCAGTCCTCACACTGGGCCGACCCCGCGCCGCTGATGGACTGGGAGGGGATCCGGGCGTGGCTCGGGGCCGGCATGGACATCGGGTCCCACTCGATGAGCCATCCCGACCTCACGACGCTCACGGACTTCGGACTTCGCGCCGAGGTGACCCGGTCCCGGGTGTGGCTCGAGGACCGGCTCGGGGTGGCGGTGCGTTCGTTCGCCTACCCGTTCAACCGGCTGAATCGCCGCGCCCTGGATGCGGTGGCGGAGGCGGGCTACACGGCGGGCTGTGCGGGCGCCGAGCTCCACGGTTCGCCCCACGCGCTGTCGCGCATGGACGTGGCCCACGAGTCGTGGCTCTGGTTCAGCTTGCAGCTCTGGCGAGCCTACCCCGCCCTGCGCGGGGCCTACCGCGCCGCGTTCCCGCGCTCCGCTCCGGCCGCCTAGGTCATTTCGAGGGGGTCTCGGAAGACCCCCTCGAAGAACTACGGGTGCTCGCCTTCGAGCCTCAGGACCGGTGCGGGCCCGCAGCATCCCACCGGCTCCTCCTGGGCCGGGAGCGCCGCCAGCGGCCGGGCCAGACGGTGAGCCGGATCGCCCACCGAGCCGTCCGTCCACAGCCTCACGACCACCACGTCACGCGCCAGCCCCCCCAGGCGCTGGAGCGGCGTGAGGAGTCCCCCGAGCGTCCCCAGGTAGATCATGCTTCGCGAATACGTCAGCTGGAGGTCGAAGTACGAGACGACGAGCTGATTGATGACCGCCAGCCCGACGATTCCCGCCAGCGCCCGCAGGAGCGGGTCGCGGAGATGCCGGTACGTCCACACGGACTCGGCGACCATGCGGGCGAAGAAGAACATGATGACGATGAACCCGAGCGTGCCGGTCTTGACCCAGACCCAGAGAATCTCGTTGTGGGGGATGTATTCCGCGAGCGAGAAGTCGATGCGGGGCAAGCGGTAGAACATTTCATAGCGGTGCCCGAACGCGATTCCCCAGGGATGCTGTGTGATCGTGTAGTGAAGGTTTTCGTTCTCCAGGATCCGGTACAGGTTCGACGAGTTGAAGGAGTCGAACAGGGTGAGCCCGCGCTCGATGGGGCGAGCCAGCGGCGACGAGGAGCCGGCGAACAGCAGGACGTAGATCCCCACGGCGCCCACCGCAGCCGCCACATGGCAGGCGTACTTGCGGAGAGCCGCGCGAGGAATCAGGAAGCTGAAAAAGACGCTGCAGAGCGGGAGCGTGACGTACGTCGTCCGACGCTGCGTGAGGGCGAGGACGAGGAACATGGCGGGTGCCACGAGCAGGAGCATCCGCCAGAGTGCGCTCCGCGCGCGATGGTACGTGAGGAGGAGGAACAGAAAGACGAGCGGGACGAACATGACGGGCTCTTCGTGGGCCATGAAGGTTTCATTAGGCCCGAGCCGCATATGGACGACGGCGAAGTAGCGATAGAGGCCTTCGGCGGCTTTCGCGCCCAGACCGAGGACCAGGGCCCACGCGATCACCAGAAGGTCCCGCCGCCGCTCGACCAGCTGGGGGACGAGCCAGAGAAGCCCCAGGAGGTAGGCGAGCGCGCGGATCTCCCACAGCGCGACCTTGATATCCCCACCCCGCTCGATGCCAGCCGCGAACGCGGCCACGATGACGACCACGGCCGCGGCCCAGGCCGCTCCACACGGGACGGGCGCCAGACGCCATCGCCGGCGCGCCGCCGCCTGCACCGCCCAGGTCGCCGTGACGAAGACCAGCCACAGCTCGAGGGCGTTCGCGAACAGAGGGCCCAGGTTCCGGTAGAGCGGGAGTAACCGCAGAAGGGGCGGATTTCCCCCGGCGAACCGTCCCTGGGGGATGGTCAGGATCTCGAACTCCTCGGTCACCAGCACGAGACCGAGGAGGAGCGCGAACCCATAGGCCGGCCGCCACCAGGTGAGGGCGACCACGGCCGGGAGCACGACGACGGCGTAGGCGACGGGCGTACCCGCCCCCAGCGTGAGCCCGGCGATCAGCACGAGAGCCGTCAGCCCGATCAGCAGGCATTCTGGAGGACTCAGGCGTGCGCGGCGGAGAGCGAGCCGAAGACGCCCCATGATCTTCGCCGCCGGCGGCGGCGACCACGAGCCCCGCCCGCGGCCGACTCGCCAGAATCGGCTCGCCACGGTCCGAGCATCGTGACGCCGCGGGGGCCGCGGCCCCCCGGATCGCGTGTCGGTGAGGACACCGCGGCGTCCGGGAAGGCGACGAAGAGCCCCGCTGCTCCACCGGGCGCCGGCCCTCGCCGCTCGGCCGGCCGCCCTCCGCCCGGTCAGCCAAGTCTCGGGAGCGCCGAGGCGTGCGCGGCGGAGAGCGAGCCGAAGCCGTCCGATGATCGTGGCCGCCCGCGGCGGCAACCACGAGCCCCGCCCGCGGCCGACCCGCCAGAATCGGCTCACGCCAATCCGTGCATCACGAAGAACGCCGCTGCCCCACCGGGCGGCGGCGATCCCCACTCGGCCGACGGCCGCGCGCGCGATCGGCCAACCCTCCGAACGACCGAGGCGTGCGCGGTGGAGGGCGCGCCGCCGAAAGCGCTCGATGACCTCCGCCAGCCGCGGCGGATACCGGAGGTACGCGGGCGCCCACAGCCGCACGGCACGCCCGGTGACCCGGAGCTGCTCGATGACGTCCGCCCGCCGCGGCGCGGACCGCAGCCACTCGGAAGCCCGACGCCCCACGGCGCGCCCGGTGGCCCCGAGGCGCGCGATGACCATCGCCAACTGCGGTGGCCACCGCAGGTACGCGGGAGCCCGCAGCCATGCGGCGCGCCCGACGGCCCCGAGCCGCGCGCTGACGTCCGCTGGACGCGGCGCAGACCGCAGCCACTCGGAAGCCCGACGCCACGCGGCGCGCCCGGCCGCCCCGAGGCGCGCGATGACGTCCGTCAGCCGCGGCAGATCCCGCAGCCACGCCGCGGCCCGCAGCCGCACGGCACGCCCGGCGAATCTGAGCCGCGCGCTGACGTCCGCCGGACGCGGCGCGCCCCGTAGCCACCCGGAAGCCCGAAGCCGCGCGGCGCGCCCCGCCGCCTCGACAGGCGCGATGACGTCCGTCAGCCGCGCCAGATCCCGCAGCCACGCCGCAGCACGAAATCGCGCGGCACGCCCGGTGACCCGGAGCTGCTCGATGACTTCCGCCAGCGGCGGCGGACACCGCGGGGGCCGAAGGCCGCCGACCCGCCAGAATCGGCTCACCACGGACCGAGCATCGCGACGACGCGGACCCCGCGGCTCCCCAGATCGCGTATCAGCATGAACAACGTGGCGTACTGGAAGGCAACGAAGAACAAGGCCGCCGCGACCGGCCCCGGCCATCGCCGCTCGGCCGTCTCGAGAGCCGCGAACAGCCTCCCGACCGGCTCCGAGGCCCAGCGGACCGCCCCGATCGCCACGACCCCGAGAAGGGCGCCGGCTATGAGGTCGATCGGGTAGTGCAGCGCGAGGTATGACCGGATGACGGAGATGAGGACGAACCAGGCCCAGCCGATTGCGCCGATGCGGGCGTCGATCCGCCAGACGGCGTAGGCGAGGGGCAAGATGAAGGCGACGTGGTCACTCGGGAAGGAGTGGTACGAAAGGTCCATCAGCCGCTGGAACTCCGACGGGAAGAGCCCCTGGAGAACCGGATCCCAGATCGGCCGGGTGCTGGCAAACCCGTTCTGGATCAGTCGACAGACAAGCACGGCGATCGCGGCGGCGAGACCGCCGGCGAAGATCTCGCGCCGGACCGCGGCCCGCGCCGCCGCGCCGTACCAGAACCCCATGAGAACGAGAACGTAGGGTGTGGCCTCGAAGAGATCGTTGTTGGCTAGCGTCTCCGCCGTTCGATCCAGGATCGGCCACCGACCGGCGAACGAAGCCAGCCACGCGAGGAACGACAGCTCGAACTCGAAATGCTGCATGGGCCCCGACCCTCGCCGCAAGGCCGGGGCAAGCGGTCAAGGCCGACGACGAGCGGAACCCCGGCCGACCACCGTCCCATCCAGTGCGATTCCGTCGTCAGCGGACCCGTCGGGTCCGCCACCCGGCGCAGTGCAAAGCGAGTACCGGCCGAACGGGCAGGGGGCGCCGCAACCGGGAAGTTGATGTGATCCCGGCGCGACCACGGCATCCCGGACGACGCGATCAGGAGCTCGCCGCGCGTGCTTCAGCGGCGCTCGGCGGCGAAGAGCGTCTCGCCCCAATTTCCCCCTCCCCCACCGGGGGAGAGGGTCGGGTGAGGGGGAAACCAATGTCGCCGATGACCCTGACCACGTCGCGCCATGTGCCGATCAGGGCGGGGTTTCCACGGCACGAAAGATGCCTCGGTATCGGCCTTGCACTTCACCGGCTCCCCGAGGCCCTCGTGAACGAAGTATTCCTCGCGCGGCTTGCTTCACTCGCAGGTCGCTGGTCTGTTCTCGACCGAACCGCCGAGACCCTGGACCCCCTGAAGAGCATCCTGCGCAACTCCTCGCTCCTCATCGGGGCCCAGGTCCTGTCGAGCCTCATCGGCATGGCTCTCGTCGTCCTGCTCCCGCGCTTCCTGGGTGCAGAGGAGTTCGGGCGGCTGCACCTCGCGCTGTCGCTCGCCATGATGTTCGCCGTGGCCGCCGAGTTCGGAATCACGCCGGTCGTGGCCCGAGCCGTAGCCCAGGAGCACGGCCTGGCTCGCGCCTACTTTCGCCGGGCCGCGATCGTGATCGCGCTGGTCTGTGTCGTGTGTTACGTGGCTCTCCTCGGCGTGGCCCGGCTGCTCGCCTATCCGGAGCACGTCCGGGAGCTGGTCACCATCCTCGGAGTGGTGATGGCGGGCGAGGCGATCGCCCAGGTGTTGGGGGCCTTCTTCCAGGCCCACGAACGCATGCTGACCCCGGCCCTGGCCCGCATCGCGGGGAACGTCTTCACGCTCGGGCTGGCGGCGCCGGTACTCCTGAACGGCCAGGGCGCCCTGGCGGTGGCCTCAGTCATGGCCCTGGCGTCGCTGCTGCGGGTCGGCATCCAGGCGGTGGGCGTCCGGCGGCTCCCGGGCTTCCGCGCTCCCAGCGCCGCGGGAACCGTCACCTCGCGCGCGCTCCTCGCCGCGGGCCTGCCGTTCCTGGTCTGGGAGGCGCTGGGGGTCTTTTACTTCCGGGTCGATGTCGTGATGCTCGGATGGATGACCACCACGGCCACCGTCGGCTGGTACGGGGCGGCCACCCGCCTCGTCGACGGCCTCAACTTCGTGCCGCAGATGCTGAGGACGGCGACGTTCCCGGTCGCCGCCCGACTGTGGGTCACCTCGCCGGCGGAGTTCCAGGGGACGGTGCGGAAGGCGTTCCAGCTCCTCCTCGTCGTGACGGTGCCGCTCGCCGTCGTGCTGGGCACGATGGCTCAGGAGATCGTCGGGTTCCTCTTCACGCTGGAGGCCTTCGGGCCGTCGGTCCCCATCCTGCGCATTCACGCGGCCACGCTGGCGCTCGTGTTCGTCGACTTCTTCCTGAGCGGGGTCGTCATGGCTGTCGGCCGGGAGCGGGCCTGGGTCATGATCGCGAGCGGGGCCTGCCTGCTCAACCCGGCGCTCAACTGGGTCCTCATCCCGCTGACCGACCAGCATTTCGGTAACGGCGGGATCGGCGCCGCGGTCGCCACCGTGGTCACCGAGGCGTTCGTGCTGTTCTGGGCCCTGCGCGTGTTGCCGCGTGGCACGCTGGGGCCCGAGTCGTGGCAGGTCGCGCTCCGGGCGAGCGGGGCGGGCCTGTTCCTGGCGGTCTTCCTGCTCCTCGGCCGCCTGACCGGCGTGCCCTGGATGCTGGTCGGGGCGCTGGGCGGGCTCGGCTACCTGGGCCTGGCGATCTGGCTCGAGATCCTGCCCGAGGACATCACCCGCCTGGCCCGCGGTCTCCTGGCGCGGCGCCCGTCCCCCGAGGTGGCGCAGTGGGCCGACTAGGTCTTTTCGGGGGGGTCTCGGAAGACCCCCCCGATGCC
>DASYQW010000075.1 GCA_036005065.1 Candidatus Methylomirabilota bacterium
CGGTGACGATGGCCGGCTCCGTCCACCTCGCCCCGGACGTGGAACCCCGAAGGGCGCACCGGGAGGCCGACGCACTCGGTGTGGGGGGCGCCGGGGGCGAGGTCGAGCGGGAGCCGGCGTCCGGCGGCCACCGTGGCGCCAGCCGGGTCGCTCTCGACGCGAAGGCGCAGCGTGTGGAGCGGGTAGAGCGCCACGAACCCGGGGCCGGGATTCCATAGCGTCAGACACGCCTGCCACCGCCCGTCCGGGTCCGGCGGAGCCAGCTCGGCGGTCGCCTCGAGCGTGTCGACGCCGGGCGGCGCCGCGGGCGTGACCCGGTACACGAGGTGGGCCGCGGTCGACCGCTCCACCCGGAACGTGGCGTCGAGCGCCCCCAGCGCCGCAGCCCGGTCGGGATCGAGCCAGCGCCGATCGACGAGGACGAGATCCACGCGGAGGGCCCGGATCAGGGCGACCGAGCGCGGATCGGGAAATCCGGCCATGGCGGCGACGAGCTCGTCGTAGTGAGGGGGGGCGTAGCTCGACGCGCCGTTGACCGTCCGGCGAAGGTGCCGGGCGGCGCCGGCCAGCTTGTCCCAGTCCTTCCCCATCGGCAGCTCGATCACCATCGTCCGGGCGTCCTGGGCGCGGAGCCACCCGTAGACATCATGGAGCGCGGCCCAGTCGACCCGCTCGATCGTGCCCGGAAAGGGCACGCCGATGGACTCGAGGAGGATGAGGGCGGCCAGGCCGACGAGGACGATCGCCCGCCAGCCCGGACGCAGGCGGCGGACGAGAACGGCGGCGCCGGTCGCCGCCAGGAGGGCCAGTCCGAGCGCGACGAACCCGGCGAAGCGCCGCGGGGTCCGGATCGCGTCGAACCCGGGCACCGCCGCGTACAGCAGGGTGTAGGGCAGCGGAACCGATCCCCACCGGGTCGAGCCGGTGGGGCCGAAGGCGAAGACTGCCGCCGCCACCGCCGTCGCGACGTACGGGGCGAGGCGCGCCCGGAGGCTGTCCCGCTCGTGCAGCACCGCGACGAGACCCAGCGCCGCCAGCCCGGCCACGGCGAGCCCGGGGAAGAGCGCTTCGTGGTCGAGGTCCACGACGCGCCCGAAGCCCACCAGCCGGTGCAGGAAATGCTCCGGCGGAACCCCGAGATAGTCTCCCCACACGGTGGAGTAGCGCTCCACCTCCGCGAGGGAGCGCCTGAGCCCCCACTCCCGGGCCACCGCCCGGTAGGGCGCCACGTAGGCGGCGAGCAGCGCGGCGGTCGGCACCCCGACCCCCACGAGACGGAGGAGGTGGCCGCGCCCGAGCGGGCGGTCACCCCAGGCGACCGCCGTGGCGAGGAACACCACCGCCGCCACGGCGGCGAACATGAAGGCAATCATGCTGGAGCCCGCCAGCAGGAGCGCGACCCCGGCCGGCAGAGTCGCCGCGACCCAGGTCGGCCGGGCGAGAAAGCGCTCGAGGGCCAGGAAGAGCCAGGGGAACCACAGCGTCGAGAGCGTCTGGAGGTTGTGCGCCTGGTGGAGGAGGCGCGGCGAGTACGCGAAGACGATGCCGGCGAGAAGCGCGGGGCCCGCCGCCCCGAGCAGGCGCCACGCCAGCGCCCCGGCCCCGAGGCCGGCCAGGGTGTACGCCGCCACCAGGGCGACGTTGTGGCCGACCACGGGGTTCCCCGTGACCAGGATCGCGGGAGCGGCGACCGCCGCGAAGGTCGGGATGTATTCGCCGAGGGCCAGCGTGCGCGGATACGGGGCGAAGATGCCGGCGTCCAGGAGTCGCACGCCCGGGGTGGTGAGGCTGTGGACGACCCACTGGAGGAAGTAAAGGGAGACGAGCGGGTCCTCGGAGGCGCCGAGGCAGGTGGCGAAGCAGCGCGGGAGCGGCCACGTCACCAGGACCGTGAGCGCCAGCGCCGCCGGCGCGACCACGAGCCACCGGATCATGCTAGAGTCGCGTCGGGGTAACCCGGCGCCGACCACCGAGCGCGTGATGCATCGAGGAGTGCTCCGAGCGGCGGCTTCGCCGCCGCCACGACAGGGGGGCATCGGGGGGGTCTTCCGAGACCCCCCCGAAATGACCTGGAGTGACTGCCCGATGACCTCGCCTGGACCTCACGAGAATGTGGGGTGGCTGGGGCTCGTGCTGGCCGGTCTGCTCCTGTGGCACTCGGCCTGGAACACGGCCTTCTGGACGAACACCGCCCGGGCCGTCCTTCCCGACGGTCTTTCCTATGAGCAGCGGCGGATCGTCTACGGCTTCAACCGCGTTCCGATCGACCAGATCCGTACCGGCCTCGACGCCTTCTTGCCCAGAGGCGTGGCGGTCGCGCTCGACCCCAATGTCTGGGCCGACCCATTCCTGTCGCAGCGACTGACCGAGGGGCTGTATCCGCGCATCGTCGACAACGCCTCGCCGCACGTGCTCACGCTCGCCGAGAACGCTCCGCCGAGCGACCCGACGGCCAAGGAGCTGGCGCGGTTCGGCTCCGAGAAGGTTCTCTACCTCCAGGGCCCGCCGACCATCGCCGGGCCGCTCGGACCGGCCGCGAGCCGTCCTCCGCCCGATGAGAGCTTCGAGCTCTCGTGGCTCCAGTTCCTGGCGTGTCTCGCCGGCGCCGCCGGGCTTGGCTGGGGGCTCCTCCGGGTTGTCCGGCGGTCTTGGCCTGCGGATGGTGAGCGGCCGGGCCCGTTGGCCATCCTGATCTGCGCGGCCTTCCTGGGCGTACTCGGCTCCGTGTCGACCTGGCTGCAGATCAGACTGCCACGGATGGCCCTCGGCATGCTCGGTATGGCCCTGTTCGTGGCGGCGACCGCTCAGGTGCTCCGCCGCGGAGGGCCCGAAGTCCTTCGGGGGGCGGTGGCGGCGGGCCGCCGGAACCCTGAGAACCTCCTGGCGGCGGCGGCGCTCGCCGCCTTCCTGGCTCGGGTGGCCCGATTCCCCATCGTGATGTGGGACGGTCGCTCGATCTGGTTCTTCCACGCCAGACAGATCTTCACCCATGGCCGGTTCTCGACCCAGGATGCGCTACGCCCCGAAGCCCAGTGGTCGCACACCACGTACCCTCTGCTGTTCCCCGGCTGGATCGCTCAATTCAGCTCGTTCAGCCCCGCCTATAACGAGCGCCTGGCCAGTCTCGGCATCCCGGTGCTGCTGGCGGCGGTCTTGGCCCCGATCTGGATCTTGTCCCGAAAGGCGCTCGGACGATGGCCGGGCGCCGCGTTCACCGTGGCGCTCTTTTTTTCGGTGGAGACGCTGTGTGCCGGCGGGTACGTCGATGGCTTCGTGATGCTGTTCTTCGTGCTGGCCCTTCTGGCCTTGTTCACCCCTGGCTACCAGCTCGTCGGCTGGATCTCGGTGCTGGTCCTCTCTCTTCTGAAGCAGGAGGGGTTGGTGTTCGGCGCGCTGGCGAGCGTCGCCGCCCTCGTCGCCCACCGCCCCTCCGGCGAGCCCGGGCCACCGGCCCCGAGGCGCTGGTCTCCGCTGCTGGTGTTGGCGCCAGCCGTTCTCCACGCGTCCTGGGCGAAGTGGATCGGACTGGAGGGCGCGTTTCACGGTATCCGATGGCCCGAGGTGTTCGGCGATCTCCCCGGACGCCTGGGCGTGATCCTTGGCGCCCTGCCCGAGGTCCTCACGCGGTTTCCGCTTCTCGGAGAGGGCCTGGTGGGCCTCCTTGCCGTCGGGATCATCCGGGCGGCCGGTCCCGAGCGGCGCAATCGACTGGCCACCGCCGCGGCCGCGCTCGCCACGGCGAGCTTCGGATTCGCCGTCGTGGCCCTCGTCCTGACCCCCCACGATCTCAAGTGGCACGTCGACTCATCACTGGACCGCTTGCTGCTACACCCGTCGGCCTTGTTCGTGCTGGCAGCGTTGCTGCTGGCGAGAAACGAGACGAGGGCCGCGCCCCCTTCCTGATGTCCAGGAGTGTGTCGGAGTAACCCGGCGCCGACCACCGAGCGCGCGGTGCATCGAGGAGTGCTCCGAGAGGCGGCTTCGCCGCCGCCACGACGGGGGGGCATCGGGGGGGCTTCCGAGACCCCCCGAAATGACCTAGCGCCCGGGACCAACCACGACCAGCAGGTCACCGGCGTTCACCGGCTGCCCCGGAGTGACCGCCACGTCGGTGACCACACCGGCCGTCGTCGCGCGGAACTCGTTCTCCATCTTCATGGCCTCCAGCACCACCAGGGGCGTCCCCGGCTCGACCCGGTCGCCCGGGCGGACGTGGATCGCCACGACCCGCCCCGGCATGGGGGCCACGAGCCGCTCGCCCGAGCCGGTCGCCACCCGCCCACCCGGGCGCCCGGCGGAGCGCCCGGCTTCCGCCACCCGGAGGCGATGACTGGCGCCCCCGATCGTGACCACGACCTCGTCGTTCTCTTCACGGACATCGGCGAGGTACGACCGCCCATCGATCAGGAGCGAGACGGGCCCGCCCGGGGACAGCCGGGCATCGACGTCGAGCCACTGGTCTCCGAGGCGCACGCGATAGCGCCCGCGCTGGTCCGCGGCCTCGACCACTTCGACGGGCAGCGACTCGGAGGCGACCGTCACGTTGAAGCGCACCGGCGCTACCGGGGAAAGCGGCGAGCGGCCGGCCGGGCCGCCAGCGCCCAGCGCGACGGCCCGGCGGTCGGCGGCGGAGTGGCCGCAATCTGTCGCGCACGCCGGTAGGCGTGGAGGGCCGCGGCGACCACCGCGATGCGGGACGCCCGGGCATCGCCCCGGGTCACGGTGGGGCCCATCCGCTCGACGAACGCGGTCGACAGCCGACCCGCGACGAACTCGGGGTGCCGCATGACCGCGACGTGGAAGGGGATCGTCGTCTGCACCCCGGCGACCGCGAACTCGGCCAGCGCGCTCGCCATGCGGCGGATGGCCTCGCCGCGGTCCCGGCCCCACACGATCAGCTTGGCCATCAGCGGGTCGTAGTAGAGCGGGACCTCGGCGCCCTCGTACACGCCGGCGTCGACCCGCACCCACGGCCCGGCCGGCGGGCGCCAGGCGGTGATCCGCCCGGGCGAGGGGCGAAAGCCCGCCGCCGGGTCCTCGGCCGAGATCCGACACTCGAGCGCCCAGCCCCGCGTGGTCACCTCGTCCTGGGTGTAGCCGAGCTTCTCGCCCGCCGCCAGGCGGAGCTGTTCGCGCACGAGATCGACGCCCGTCACGAGCTCGGTCACCGGGTGCTCCACCTGGAGGCGCGTGTTCACCTCGAGGAAGTAGAACCGGCGCTCCTGGTCGACCAGAAACTCCACGGTGCCGGCGTTCTGGTAGCCGACGGCCGCCGCCAGCCGACAGGCCGCCTCGCCCATGTCGTTCCGGAGGGCGGCGTCGACCAGCGGGGAGGGCGCCTCCTCGATCAGCTTCTGGTGCCGGCGCTGGATCGAGCACTCGCGCTCGCCGAGGTGCACGACCTGGCCGTGGGCATCGGCCAGGATCTGGACCTCGACGTGTCGCGGCTCGGGGAGGGCCTTTTCCAGGTAGACCGCCGCGTCACCGAAGGCCGACGTCGCCTCGGAGCGGGCCAGGCGCAAGGCCGAGGCGAGCTCACCGGGGCCCGCGACCAAGCGCATCCCCTTGCCGCCCCCCCCGAGCGCCGCCTTGATCATCACGGGATATCCCAGCTCTTGCGCCAGGCGGGTGGCCTCGGCGTCGCTCCCGATGGGCTCGCGGGACCCCGGCACCAGCGCGAGACCGCAGCTCGAGGCCGCTCGACGGGCCGCGACCTTGTCGCCCATCGTCGCGATCGCGCCGGCCGGAGGCCCGACGAACGTGAGGCCCGCCGCCCGGCACGCCTCGGCGAATCGAGCGTTCTCGGCGAGGAAACCATAGCCCGGGTGGACCGCTTCGGCCCCGCTGCGGACGGCGATCTCGACCAGGCGGTCGATCGCAAGGTAACTCTGGATCGCCGGCGCCGGGCCCACGAGATGGGCCTCGTCGGCCAGCCGCACGTGCAGGGCCTCCCGGTCCGCCTCGGAAAAGACGGCGACGGTGGCGATCCCGGCCTCGCGACAGGCGCGGATCACGCGGACCGCGATCTCGCCGCGATTGGCGATCAGCACCTTGCCGAAAGGACTCACTCGCCGGCCGGGCACGTCGGGTCAGCGGGGAAGCGCCCGGAGCGCTTCCTCCAGGAAGGAGCCATCGACGAGGTCGCGGGAGGCGAGGCTCCGGGTGATCATCCCGGTCTTGTGATACCAGGCGAGCTGTCGCCCGATGTCGGTCACGTCGAGCCGGCCGTCGCGGTCCTGATAGGGAAAGCCGACGCGAATGATCTCAGGCCTGGCCTCGGTGTACCTGGCTGTGATGGCCACCACCTCGTCATAGCCGGGTCCGGGAGCCGGCTTGCCGTCCTTGACGGCGAGCACGGTGTCGAAGTAATGACGCGAGGCGCGCAGGTAGCCTTTCATGAAGGCCACCGCCCGCTCCCGGTCCTGGGCGAACCTGTGGGAGTAGAAGATCGCCGCCACCTGGTACGGGAGCCTGTCCCCGACCCAGAACAGGATCCGGCCGAACCCCTTCTCCACCGCAGTTCCGGCGAACGGCTGCGGAATCAGGATGGCGTCCACGCGCTTCCCCTCGAGCGCCTCGGCCATGGCGCCGAGCGTCCGGAGCGGCGCGGGCTCGACGTCACCCAGGGCAAGCCCCTCCCGCTCGACCAGGTTTCCGAGCATGTAGTGGAAGGTAGAGCCGAGCTGGGTGATCCCGACCTTCTTCCCCCGCAGGTCCTTCACCGACTGGATGGGTCCGCCCTTCTGAACGACGAGCGCCGTCAGAGGATAGCCAGCCCACTCCCGTCCCTTGTCCGCCACCACCCACAGCTTCTCGCCGCCCGCCACGATGTTGTAGAGCCCGGCGGTGAGGCCGGTCGCGCCCACCTCGAGGTCGCCGGAGGCGATGGCGACCGCGACCGGCTGGGCGGCCTGGAAGTAGACGAGCTCGGGCTCCACACCGGCGTCGCGGAAGAAGCCCTTCTCGACGCCGACGAAGATCGGGGTGGACGACGTGAGCTTGAGGACGCCGACCTTGACCCGCTTGGGCTCGGCGGCACCGGTCCCGGCGGCAGTGGCCACCGCGAGCCCGACGGCCAGGAGCCATACCGCGCGGCGCACGGGAGGGAGCCCGGTCAACGCCCGTGGAGATCGAGGCCGGGGAAGAAGTAGGGGATCTCGAACGCCGCCGAATCCGGCGAATCCGAGCCGTGGACCGCATTCGCCTCGATCGACTCGGCGAAGTCCTTCCGGATGGTGCCCGGCGCCGCCTGGGCCGGGTTGGTGGCACCCATCAGCTCGCGGACACGCGCGATGGCGCTCTCCCCCTCCAGCACCATCGCGATGCAGGATCCGTCGCTCATGAACCGGGTCAAGCTCCCGAAGAACGGGCGCGTCCGATGGACCGCGTAGAACCCCTCGGCCTGGCCCACCGTCAGATGAACCATCCGGATGGCCAGGATCCGGAGCCGGGCCGCCTCGAGGCGGGCGATGACCTGACCGGCCACGCCCTTACGAACGGCGTCCGGCTTGACGATGACCAGCGTCCGCTCGACGGCCATCTCAGCGGACCACCATGTGCGTAGCGCTCAGGCTTCGCATTGCGCGCGATTGGTCCCAGAGCTCCTCAGCGGCCACCGAGCACCTGGGCCACCGTCCGCCCGATGTCCGCCGGGCTCGTGACGACCCGGGCTCCGGCCCGGCCCAGAGCGGCCATCTTCTCGGCCGCGGTGCCCTTGCCGCCGGCGATGATGGCGCCGGCGTGTCCCATGCGTCGCCCCGGCGGCGCCGTCTGGCCGCAGATGAACGCGACCACGGGCTTCCCGAAGCCCTTGGCGACCACGGCGGCGGCGGCTTCCTCGCCGGTGCCGCCGATCTCCCCGATCAGCACGACGCACGTCGTCTCGGGGTCGTCCCGGAACAGCTGCAGGACGTCCACGAACGTGGTGCCGATGATGGGGTCGCCGCCGATGCCGACACAGGTGGACTGCCCGATGCCGAGTCCCGTGAGCTGGTGGACGGCCTCGTAGGTGAGCGTGCCGCTCCGCGAGACCACGCCGACCGGCCCCGGCTTGTGAATGTGGCCGGGCATGATGCCGACCTTGGCCTGGCCCGGCGTGATGAGCCCCGGGCAGTTCGGACCGATCAGCCGCGACCGCCGGTCGGCCAGAAACGCCTTGGCCCGGACCATGTCGAGGGTCGGGATCCCTTCGGTGATGCAGACGATCAGCTCCAGGCCGGCGTCGGCGGACTCCATGATGGCATCGGCGGCGGCGGCCGGCGGGACGAAGATCAGCGACGCGGTGGCCTGCTGCTGCTCGACGGCGGCCGCCACCGTGTCGTAGACCGGGATGCCCTCGTGGGTGGTGCCGCCCTTGCCGGGAGTGACGCCCGCCACCACCCGGGTGCCGTACTCGCGGCAGCGCTGGGCGTGGAACGACCCCTCCCGGCCCGTGATCCCCTGGACGAGCAGGCGCGTCTCGCGGCCGACCAGGACGCTCACCCCGACCGGCCTCGCGCGAGGCGAACGACCTTCTCGGCGGCGTCCTGCATTCCGTCGGCGGTCGTGAAGTTCAGGCCGGACGCCCGAAGCATCTGCCGGCCCTCCTCGACGTTCGTTCCCTCCATGCGGATCACGACCGGCACCGTGATGCCGAGCGTCCGGGCGGCCCGGATGATGCCATCGGCCAGCACGTCGCAGCGGAGGATGCCGCCGAAGATGTTGATGAGCACGGCCTTCACGTTCGGGTCGGACAGCAGGATCCGGAAGGCGTTCTCGATCTGGGTAGCGTTGGCGCCCCCGCCCACGTCGAGGAAGTTGGCCGGTGCCCCGCCGGCGTGCTTGATGATGTCCATGGTCGCCATGGCGAGTCCAGCGCCGTTCACCATGCAGCCCACGTCGCCGTCGAGCTTGATGTAGTTGAGCCCGAACTTGGCGGCCTCGACGTCGAGGGGGGTCTCCTCGTTGGTGTCGCGGAAGCTCTTCATCTCCGGGTGGCGGAACAGGGCGTTGTCGTCGAAGGCGAGCTTGGCGTCGAGGGCCAGCAGGCGCCCGTCGGCCGTCACCACCAGCGGGTTGATCTCCGCCAGCGAACAGTCGCGGGCCACGAACGCCATGTAGAGCCCGCCGATGGCGGCCGCGCCGGCCCGCCCCAGGTCGCCGTCGAGGCCGAGGCTGAAGAGGAGGCGCCGGACCTGGAACGGGAGGAGGCCGAGGGCGGGATCGGTGGGGGCCCGCTGGATCTTCTCGGGCGAGCGAGCCGCCACCTCTTCGATCTCCATCCCGCCCGCCTCCGAGACCATCACGACGGGCGCCGCCGCCTCACGGTCCACGGTGACCGCCAGGTAGAGCTCCTTGGCCACCGCGAACGCTTCCTCGACCAGGACCTTCTGGACGACGATGCCTTCGGGCGGTGTCTGCGGCGTCTTGAGACGCATGCCGAGGATCTGGCGGGCGGCCGCCTCGGCCTCGGGGGCCCCGGCGGCGATCTTGATGCCGCCCGCCTTGCCCCGGCCGCCGGCGTGAACCTGGGCCTTCACCACCACTCGGCCCCCGAGCCGCTCGGCCACGGCGCGGGCGGCCGCCGGCGTGTCGGCCATCTCCCCGCGCGGCACGGGGACGCCGAACTCTCTGAGGATCGCCTTGGCCTGGAACTCGTGGATCCTCATGGGCGTGATCGGGAATGACGACCGGCGACGGCTACTGGCCTCGGAGCTTGCGGAGGACCCACACGATCGGATCGTAATACTGGTCGACGACGCGCTCCTTGAGCGGGATGATCGCGTTGTCCGTGATCTTGATGTGCTCGGGGCAGACCTCGGTGCAGCACTTGGTGATGTTGCACAGCCCGATCCCGGCCATGTCCTTGATCAGCCCGCGCCGATCGTGGGTATCGAGCGGGTGCATCTCCAGCTCGGCCAGGCGGATGAAGAACCGCGGCCCCGCGAAGCGCTTCTTGTGGTCGTCGTGGTCTCGGATCACGTGGCAGACGTTCTGGCAGAGGAAGCACTCGATGCACTTGCGGAACTCCTGCCCGCGGTCGATGTCCTCCTGCATCATCCGGTAGGTGCCGTCCGGCTCCGGGGGTCTGGGGTGGAAGGCGGGAATCCGCTTGGCCACCTCGTAGTTGAACGACACGTCCGTCACCAGGTCCTTGATGAGCGGGAAGGTCCGCAGGGGCGCCACGCTGATGGGCTGATCCGGGGGGAAGATGTTCATTCGCGTCATGCAGGTGAGCCGCGGCGTCCCGTTCACCTCGGCGCTGCACGAGCCGCACTTCCCGGCCTTGCAGTTCCAGCGAATGGCCAGGTCGTTGGCCTGGTGCGCCTGGATCTTGTGCAGCACGTCCAGGACGACCATGCCCTCGTCCACCGGCGTCCGGTACTCCCGGAACTCGCCGCCGTCCGCGTCGCCGCGGAAGACGAGCATCACCGCCTCGCGGCCGGCCACCCTACGTGCCCTCGCGGGTGCGGCAGTGCGCCGCCCGACGGGATGCGACGGGGATCGGCCCGGGCCGCATC
>DASYQW010000076.1 GCA_036005065.1 Candidatus Methylomirabilota bacterium
CTACTCGGGAGCCTGGTCGAGGCCTCGCTGGATCGCGTAGCGCATCAGCTCGTAGCGCTTGCGAAGCTGGAGCTTCGTGAGGATGTTCTGGACGTGGTTCTGGACGGTCTTGACCGAGATGAACAGCTTCTCGGCGATCTCGCGGTAGGTGTAGCCCTTCGCCACGAGCTTCAGGACCTCGTTCTCGCGTGGGGTGAGGCCCGGGACGCCCGGGTCGGGGGCCGCGACCCGGCGGAACTCGGACAGGACCATCCCGGCCAGCGACGGGGTGAACACCGGCTCTCCGTCGCGAACGCGCCGGACCGCGTCCACGATCTCGCCGGCCGTCGAGCCCTTGAGCAGATAGCCCGTCGCGCCGACCTTCACGGCCTCGAGGACGTCGGGCTCCTCCCCTGAGGCCGACAGCACGACGACCTTGACGTGCGGTGATTCCTCCACGATGGCACGGATCGCCTCCACGCCCGGGACGGTGGGGAGCTGGAGGTCCATCAGGATGACCTCCGGCATCGATCCGCGGGCTCGCTCGATCGCCTCGCCCCCATCGGAGGCCTCGGCGACCACCGTGGCGACGCCGGAGGATTCCAGATCGTTGCGGATCCCGTCGCGCCAGACGGGATGGTCATCCACCACCATGACCCGGATCGGTTCCGCGGGCGGTGGCTCGTCCCCCGTCATGCCGTCTTGCCCTTCGTCGCTCATGGTGGTCCCCCGTCGCCCGCACGATCGGGCCCGAGTCCGGGCTCGGGGATCAGGAACTCCACCTCGGTCCCCGATCCGGGGGCGGATCGAACGATCATCCGCCCGCCCAGGTCCTCGATCCGGCCCTTCATGCTCTCAAGGAGGCCGAACTTCCCCCGGCTCCGGAGACCGTCCTCCTCGTACACGAACCCGACGCCGTCGTCTCGCACGCTGACGACCAGGCCCTGCTCCCCCTCCTCGGCGAACACGACAGCATGGGTGGCCGCCGCGTGCTGGACCACGTTCTCGAGCGCCTGGCGGACCGCCGCCGTCAGCTCGTCGATCTCGTGCTCGGGGAGCCAGATCGGCCCGAGCGCGGTCACCGTCACCGGCACCTCCCCGACGGCTCTCGCGTCGGCGTCGAGGGCGTCACGGAGGGAGGCCCGTTCCTTCGGGGGCTCCTCGGGCTCGTGCTGGATGAGGGCTCGCAACGCCCGCTCCTGCGCCGCCGCCATGTCGGCCAGGCGCAGGACCTCCGGGCCCGGCACCGAGGCCTCCGCGCCGAGCTCGCGGCCCCGCTTGTTGACCCACGCGAGCGCCTGAAGCACCGAGTCATGGATCTTGCGCCCCATCGTGGCGTGCTCGGACAGTCGGGCCACGCGTTCCCGTTCCCTCAGGACCTCCTCCTGTGCCCGGCGGAGCTCCTCCGAGGCACGGCCCAGGGTCCGAGCGATGAGCCCCATCGCGCCCCCGGCGGCGATGTAGTACACGACCCCGTTTCCGAGACCCTCGATCTGGGCGCCGGTTGCGTCGGCGAGGGAGACGCCGTTGATGACGCGGCTGAGCGCGAGCGCGACGGAAAGCGCGAAGCCGGCGGCGAGCCCCGGACCGACCCCGCGCGCCGCGCCCCAGGTGAGGGCCGCGCAGACCGGGTAGGCGGTGGCGAAGAAGGGATGGCCGCCGACCGTGTATCCCTCGCGCATCACGATGCCCGACACGAGGAGGAGACCCATGCACACGCCGAGGTCCAGCCACCGGGTCAACGGGCGGTCCCATCCGGGAGTCACCGAGAGCCAGAGCGTCCAGAGGCCGGTCGCACCGAGGATCAGCCACGCGACCGCCGGCCGGCGGAACTCCTCCGCGGCGCCGATCGCCAAGATCACCATCCAGACGAAGGCCGCCCAGCGATACGCGAGGATGCCCAACCACAGGCCCCGCCGGCCGGGCTGCGGCGGGAGCGGCGGGCGTTCCTCGGACGATGTGGCCACCAGCGCCGGCCTCCCGGCCTCCCGGCCTCCCGGCCTCCCGGCCTCCCGGCCGAGCCTAGCGAGCCCTCACCGGGGTGGTCAACGGCCGACGGTGGAGACTCCGGACGGCAACATCTACGGGGTCATCGAAAGGCGGGTCTACAGGCCCCCCCTGAGCGCGTCGTCGACCGCTCACGACGGCTGGTCGTTGATCCGAACCTGGATCTCTTCCTCCGGCCGACGCTCTTCCTGCTTGACATAGGCCGTCAGGGCTCGCCGATCGGCGTCCGTGAGCGGCGGCTGAACGATGGCACGCGGCCAGAGACGTCGCTTCTTGACCACGTTCATCTCGGCCGCCAGGAGCGTCACCTGCGCCCCGAGATAGATCCACGCGAGGAGCCCGATCACCGTCGCGAACGTGCCGTACGTCTCGCTTGCCCCCTGCAGCTGATGGCTGACGAAGTAGCCACCGAGGGCCTGGAGCGCGGTCCACGCGGCGGCGGCGACGATGGCGCCCGGGCGTACGTCTGCCCAGTCGACGTCCTCCGTCGTGAGGATCCGGAAGGCCAGCATGAACAGGATGAAGTTCAACAGCAGCGAGATCGCAACCCCCAAGATGCCGAA
>DASYQW010000077.1 GCA_036005065.1 Candidatus Methylomirabilota bacterium
GGGCAGCCACGGTACCGGCCTCTCATGCACAGGCTGACCATGGTCTCCTGAGAGAGCATCCGCGCCTGCCCTGACGGCAAGCGACAGTAGGCAACCCCGCCACGCCGCGCGCCCCACCCACTGAGCGGCCCGTGGAAGAACGGGCAGCTCAGCGTGACGATCGTCAGGTCCCGCGGCCGGTCCATGAGAGCCGCTCCCGATTCCGATTGGGCACCCGCCGCGATCGGTAGTCCATAGGCCATTCGGCTCAATCTGCTGAAGCACACGGCCCGGTGGCCGGACCGCGCCACGACCGGCGCCCCTCCCATGAAATCGTAACCGCCCGAGTGCGTTGGGCGTGGCGCATGGCAGCCCCGTTGCATCGGAACTGAGCCGGCTTCGGCGAGTGCTCTCCGCGGCTCGATCCGTGCGGAGACCGCCGGAATCGATGCGAAGAAGATCCGGCTCTTACCATGTGGGTGTAGAGGGAGTCAGGGAGGGACGGACCATGACGACGCTCACGAGCCCTGCCGCCACGCTGCCGATCGAGACGTATCCGGCCGACGAGGGGTGCCTCGCGTACCTCGTCGTGGATGACCTCAGCCACACCGCCCTCGCGGTCGATCCGCGGCTCGACCAGGTCGATCGGTTCCTCGAGAGCCTGGCGGCGCGCAAGGCGAGTCTGACCCACGTCCTCGATACCCACACGCACGCCGATCACCTTTCGGGCGTGCGCAGGCTCGCCCAGCGGACTGGCGCTTCCGTGCTCGCGCACGCGGCCTCGAAGCTCAAGGGGCCTGTCCGCCGCATCCAGGGCGGCACGACGTTCGTTCTCGGCACGAGGACCGTGACGGTCCTCGACGCCCCCGGGCACACCCCCGACTCGCTCGCGCTGCTCGTGGACGGCCACCTCTTCACGGGGGACGCCCTGTTCGCCGGCGGCGCCGGCCGGACCGACTTCATGGGCGGCAGCGCCTCGGACCTCTTCGACACGCTGCGCACGTTCGAGGCGCTCCCCGACGACACGGTCGTGCATCCCGGCCACGACTACGTCGGCCGGGCGGTGACGACGATCGGCGAGGAGAAGGCGCAGAACCCGCTCCTCCGCGAGCGAGACCGTGCGGCGTTCGTGTCCCGGCTCTCGGTCCCGGCGCCACCGCCGCCCAACATGGCGGCGGTCCTGCGCCACAACCTGGGCGAGGCCGACGCGGCGACCATTGCGGGCACGGACCTCCAGGCCCTTCGCGAGCGGGGAACGTCGCCGTTTCTCCTGGACGTTCGGACCCCGCTGGAGTTCGAGAGCGAGCGCATCGACGGATCACGGAACGTGCCCCTCCACCAGCTCGACGCCCGCCTCGACGAGATCCCCGACCAGGCGGACGTGGTCATCGTCTGTCGCACAGGGGTGCGCGCCACCATTGCCGCGGAGACGCTCGCGCGCGCGGGACGACGCGCGCGGGTCCTCGACGGAGGCGTACAGGCCTGGCGCCGGGCTCGGCTGCCCCTCCGCGAGGGGCGCAAGCGTCTGGCCGTCGACCGTCAGGTCCAGCTGATCGCGGGGACGATGGTGCTCGCAGGCGTGGTTCTCGGCACGCTCGTCAGCCCCTGGTTTCTGGCGATCGCGGCGTTCTTCGGCGCCGGGCTGACGTTCGCGGGCGCGACGGGCACGTGCGGGCTCGCCCTGGTGCTCATGAAGATGCCCTGGAACCGCCCCCTCCCGTCGCCCGCCGACGTCGGCGAGGCAGTGTGCTCCGCCGGCGGCAACACGACCGCGGCCTGCGCGGCGCCGACGAACCCGCGGAGGTCGCTGCGGTGATCACTCCGTGCGCAAGCCGAGTCAGACCTCTCGGCCGCGCCGCTCAGGACGTCGGCGGGATCCTCCGTGTCAGGCCGAGCGTGCCGAGCACGGATTCCACCTGTGCCGACGTGGGCTCGGTCGTGGTGACGCGGAGGTGCTCATCCGGGCCGAGCTCCGTGACCGGCTGGAACTCGCGCCGCATCCGGCCGAGCAGTCCCTCGGTGGCGTCCGAGATGGACGGCCCCGTGGCTCGCCGGCGCAGGCGCTCGCGGAGCGTCGCGTCGTCGCACGTCGCCTCGACGAAGAGGAACGGCCGGCCGTGGCGCCGGGCCAGGTCACGGGCCCGGGCCCGCAGGGCGCGCTCGCGGAACGTCGCATCGAGAATGACGCCTCGCCCGGACTCGAGCACGACCTCGGCCCGCCGGAAGACTTCGTCGAACGTCCTGCGCGTGAAGTCCTCGGAGTAGATGCGCTCGGGGGCCCGCCCCGTGGCGGGCACGCCGGCCAGGGCCTTGCGGGTCCGGTCCGACTCGATCACCGGAACCGCGAGCGCCTCGGCCAGCGCGGCCGCCAGCGTGCTCTTGCCGGTCCCGATCAGGCCGCCCACCGCGATCAGGGGCGCCGAGACGGCCCGCGGCTCCGGGTAGCGCCGCGCCAGGGCGAAGAGCGCCTCGGCTTCCCCCGCCTTGCGGGCCGCCTTGTCCGGCGGCGTCGAGGGATCGGCGGCCAGGAAAGCGGCGACCTTGCCGCGAACCCAGGCCCGGTAGGATTCGTAGAAGTCGATGACGCCGTAGAGGTCGTAGTCGCTCGACGCCAGCGCGAAGCCGCCCAGGAATCCCTCGGCGAGGTCGAGCCGGCCCCGGGCTCTCAGCTCCATCGCCAGGAACGCGACGTCGGCGGCGACGTCCGCCATCCGGAACCGCTCGTTGAACTCGATCCCGTCGATGACGATCGGCTCCGCCTCCTCGAAGTACACGTGCTCGAGACGAAGGTCCCCGTGTCCCTCCCGGATGTGCCCGTGTTCCACGCGGTCGCCGAACCGTCCGGCGTCGCGATCCAGGATGCCGAGCTGCCAGGCCCGGACCGCTTCGAAGGTCGCGCGCGGGACGAACCGGCCGACGAAGGGCTCCACCTGGGCGAAGTTCTCCTCCACGTTGCCCCGGATGACGTCGAGCACCCCGTAGGCCGGCGCGGTGGCCGCGTCCGCGTAGAAGCGCGCGAGCCGGGCCGCGAGGCGGGCCAGGTGCAGCGGGGTGAGCGCATCGCGCCGCAGGAGCGCGTCCGCGCTCGCCTCGTCCGCCAGCCGGCGCATGCGAACGGCGTGATCCACCACGGCGCCCTCCGACAGGAAGGTGTGCCCGTGCGGGCCGAGGCGAACCGGGACCACCCCGCGGTAGACGTCGGGGGCGAGCCGGCCGTTGAGACGGACCTCCTCCTCGCAGAGGCGGCGGCGCTTCTCCGGTGTCGTGTAGTCGAGAAAGCCGTAGTCGACGGGCCGCTTGACCTTGAACACCTCGCGGTCGGTGAGGAAGACCCACGAGATGTGCGTGATGACGCGCGTCACGCGCGCGGGACGCGGCTCCGGGTAGGCCTCGGGCCGGCAGAGATCGTCGACCAGCGCCGGCGCCATCAGCCTCGACCTTTCCGAAACGAATCGTGCGCGATGATCTTCAATATAGCCCCCGCGACCGGGCCAAAGCGTCCGCCATCGATGCATCGGCCGGGCGGCCGGACGGGCGAGTCTCGGCGTTTCGGTTTATCCTTGAAGGCGGGCATGGGACAGCGAGCGCGAGCGGATACAGACTACTACCGGATCCTCGGCCTCCATCCGGAGGCCACCGAGGAGCAGCTTCGGAAGGCGTACCGGCGGCTCGCGCTCCAGTGGCATCCGGACCGCAATCCGGGGCAGCCCGCAGCCGAAGAGCGTTTCAAGGAGATCAGCGAGGCCTACGCGGTTCTGAGCGACCCGGCCAAGCGTCACGACTACGACCGGGCCCGACGAGCCGGCGCCGCCTACGAGCCTCGCGGGAGCCGCGAGGACCTCTTCCGCGACCTCTTCGCCGACCCGCGGGCGAGCGCCGTCTTCGAAGAGCTGGCGCGCGAATTCGAGCGGCTGGGCATGCGCGTCGATCGCCACTACTTCCGGCAGACGCTCTTTGGCGGCCGGGCGGTCGTGACCGGGGGCGTCTTCATCATCTCGCCGCTGACTCCCGTGCTCGCCATCTTCAAGATCGCCCTCGGAGCCCTGCGCGCCGCCGGCGTCCTGCCGCGCGCTCGCCAGCCAGCCTTGCCGAAGCCCGGCGGGCTCCACCGGGCTTTCGCGGGCACGGCCCGCTGGCTGCTCGGCCTCCCACCCTCCCCGGCCCCATCCCAGCACGCGGCCACCGGCGGCGACCTGACGATTCCGCTCCGTCTCTCGCGGGCGGAAGCGGAGGCAGGTGGACGGAAGCGCGTCGCATTCCTACGGCATGGCGTGCGGGAAGAAGCCCTCGTGACGATCCCGCCAGGCGTTCGCCCCGGAACACGGCTCCGGCTCCGCGGCAAGGGAGGCGCGGACGCCGGCCGCCCGCCGGGCGACCTCTACCTCGCCATCGAAATCGCGGACGAGGGCTGAGCGACGCCCTCGGTCGAGCGCCGGGGGCCGCCGAACGCGCCCGCTCAGCCACCTTCGCGCTGTTCGAGGAGTCGGTCGGCGGCCTCCTCACCCGAGCGAACGCAGTCCGAGATCCCGACGCCGCGGTAGGCAGCGCCCGCCACCACGAGGCCCGGGAGCCCCGCCAACCGTCCCTCGATCGCGGTGACGCGGCTCAGGTGACCGACCTCGTACTGGGGCATCGCGGCGGCGTGGCGCGCCACGCGACTGAGGATGGGTGGTCCGCCGATCCCGAGCACGGCGGCGGCGTCCTCGTGAGCCAGGCGGACCAGCGTGGCGTCGTCGTGCTCGAGGACCGCGGCGCCCCGGGCGCCCCCGAGGAAGAGCCGCAGGAGCGCGTGCCCCTCGGGGGCCCGACCGGGATACTTCACGCTCGAGAACGTGCAGGCCAGCGCGGCGCGCCCTTCGCCGCGCGGCACCACGAAGCCGAAGCCATCCAGCCGATGGCGGATGGCGGCGCGCGGGTAGGCCAGCGTCACGGTGGCCGAGGACGCGTAGGCGATCGCGCCGAGGAGGCGGGCCAGCTCGGGATCCACGGCGGACACGAGGGCGCCCATCCGGGGCGCCTGGCCCGCCAGCACCACGCCGTCCGCCGCCACCGCGCTCCCGTCGCCGAGCCTGACTTCCCACGGGCTCCCGCGGGCGAAGCGCCCGACCGCCGTGACCGGGCAGCCGAGCCGCACGGTCCCCGCCGGGAGCCGCGCCGCCAGCGCCTCCACGAGCTCGCCCATCCCGCCGGCCAGCGTGACGAACAGGCTCCAGCGCGCGCCGCTGGCCCCGCTCTGCTCGGCCCGGCTGGTGCCCCGCCGGAGCGCGAGGATGAGGCTCCGGTATCGGCGCTCGAGGGCGAGGAAGCGTGGCATCGTCGCCGCCAGGCTCAGGCGCTCGGGATCGGCCGTGTAGATTCCGGCGACCAGCGGCTCGGCCACGCGCTCGAGCGCCTCGCGCCCGAGCCGGCGCCTGACGAAGCCGGCGAGGCTCTCGTCGCCGTTCGGCGCGCCCCGCGGGAGGACGAGGTCCAGCGCCATCCGGAGCTTGCCACGCCAGGAGAACAGGGGCGAGGCGACCATCGGCCACAGCCGCGTCGGGGCCAGGAGCAGGAAGCCCTCCGGCAGCGGGTGGAGGCGGCCACCGTGGAGGACGTACGTGCGACGGTACCGGTCGTCGGTGCTCTGGAGGCGGGGCCCGAGCCCGAGGCGCTCGGCGAGGGCGAGCGCCCACGGCTTCTCCGAGATGACGGAGTCGGGGCCGGCCTCGAGCAGGAACCCGCCTGCGCGCTCGGTGGCGATCGTCCCGCCAAGCCGGGCCGCCCCCTCACAGAGAGTGAGCGCAATAGGCCGCTCGGTCTCACGGCTGGCTTCGATGAGACGGTGGGCGGCGGCCAGGCCGGCGATGCCCCCGCCGACGACGACGACGCGGAGTGGACGTGTTCCCACGGCTACTCGATGATACCGCGGCCGTGGCGAGCGGGTCAGCCGGCGCCACGGCCGGGCGTCCTGTCCGCGGGTCGCGGAGACCTCTTGCCGAGCAGGAGGCTCGTCGTCTACCGTGCGGCTATCGCCGGCGGTACCACCCCGGTGCCACCGGGCCAAGGAGGCGCGCATGAACGCGTCCGAGAGTCTGCCCGCCGAGTTCAACGTCGCCAGCTACTTCGTCGACCGGAATGTGGCCGAGGGCCGGGCCGCTTCGCCGGCGTTCCTGTGCGAGGACCGCACCCTGACGTACGGCGAGGTGCAGGAGCTGGTGAATCGGACCGGCAATACCCTGCTCGAGCTGGGGGTCGGGATGGAGGACCGCGTCCTGCTGCTCTGCCTCGACGCGCCCGAGTTCCTCGGCACCTTCTGGGGGGCCATCAAGATCGGCGCGGTGCCGATCCCGGTGAATACGCTCATGCGCGGCGCGGACTACCTCTACTTCCTCGGCGACAGCCGGGCCAAGGTGGCCGTCGTCTCGGCGCCCCTCCTGCCCGAAGTGGGGCCGGTCCTCGGCCAGGCCCGACACCTCCGGCACGTCCTGATCGCCGGGGGAAGCCCGGGGCCTTACCTCTCGTACGAGGAGCGGATCGCGCGGGGCGCCTCGACGCTCGACGCGGCCCCGACGTCGCGGGACGACGCGGCCTTCTGGCTCTACTCATCCGGCTCGACGGGATTCCCCAAGGGCGCCGTGCACCTCCACCACGACATGGTCGTGTGTACCGAGACCTACGCCAAGCAGGTCCTGGGGCTCGTGCCCACCGACCGCGTCTTCTCGGCGGCCAAGCTCTTCTTCGCCTACGGGCTCGGGAACGCCGGCTACTTCCCCATGGGCGTGGGAGCCCAGAGCGTGCTCTACCCTCACCGGCCGACCCCAGAGGCGGTGTTCGAGATCCTGACCCGCCGCCGCCCGACCCTCTTCTTCGGGGTGCCGACCCTCTACGCCGGGATGCTCGCGGTGAAGGAGGCCGAGCAGCGGTTCGACCTGTCGTCGCTCCGCCTGTGCGTCTCGGCCGGCGAGGCGCTGCCCGAGGAGCTCTGCACGCGCTGGCGCGAGCGCTTCGGGGTGGAGATCCTCGACGGGATCGGGACGACCGAGATCCTCCACATCTTTCTCAGTAATCGCCCGGGGGCGGTGCGGCCGGGGTCGTCGGGACTTCCCGTCCCGGGCTACGACGCCGTGATCGTGGACGACGACGGACGCCCGGTGCCGCGCGGGGAGATCGGCAACCTCCGGGTCAAGGGCGACTCCACCATGGCCTACTACTGGAACAAGCACGAGAAGACGAAGGAGACGCTCTACGGCGCCTGGATCCAGACGGGGGACAAGTACTCGCAGGACGCCGACGGCTACTTCTGGTACGCCGGCCGGGCCGACGACATGCTCAAGGTCGGCGGGATCTGGGTCTCGCCGGTGGAGGTGGAGGCCACGCTCATCAAGCACGCCG